>CALAVF010000245.1 GCA_937892315.1 uncultured Prevotellaceae bacterium
AAATTTGTTTACTTGCCGTCCCCCCTTCTTTCAGGAAGACGATGCAAAGGTACGGCATTCCCCCCTCCCCAAAAGAAAAATGCGGCAACGAAATCGTCACCGCACAAGTAAATACAAGAAAATACAAATCCACCACAAGTTTCGCACAAGTCCGCACAAGTTTATACCAGAAATTTCTGTGCAATTCCGCGATTCCTGCGTGAAATCACTTCACCTGCGAATTCCAGTTCGACTCCGACTTCCCATACAGCCCCGCCTCGCTCAGCACCTCCCAAAGCCCCCTGTGCTTGCAGTAATCCACGATCTGCGACAGCGTGAACGTAGCCTCCTCCTTCAGATGCCTCCCCCTTGTCACTATTTATCACAGTCAGTTGCATATCAGCGTGTTAGGTTTTGTAAAGTTTACATCAGAGCCGACAAAGATGAGAAAAGGAGACCTCTCGGGTCACCTTCCTTCCATCAATAGAGAGGCCGCCAAATCAACACACCAAGCCACCGCCCCTCAAAAAAAGTCGATCATGGATTTCGTCCGCAAAGTTACAACATCTCCCCCCAAACCACCAAATTTTTTCCCCATTTTTTATTATCAAATTATCAACACCTCACCCCCCTCACCACAAAAAAATCCAGATATTGTCTGGATTTTTTGCAGGTTCATCCGTAGTCGCCAGGACGAGCCTCGATGCTTTTCTAACAAAAGAAAATCAATCTTTATATATTTTTGACATTGTTTTTCTTCTTTTTATTTTATCCTTTCAATTATATTCACTATCTTCGCGAGAAAAAATGACAGAAGAACATATCTCCATTATTTCAGATGCATTAACCTCCGCCTACAATCATCTTTATAATGATTTAGATGCCATTTGTGACGATGACTATTATGAGGAAGTCCAAAGTGTGCTCAATGAAATCGAGCGTGCAAATGAGATTCTCAAGAACGCAAGTTGTACCTCATAACAGGCAGTTGTCTCTATGGTATTGCAAATAGGGCAAGTGTCCGTCTTCTATTTGTTGCAGCCGCATGGTCGAATCAACCCCCAGAATCATTCGGTCTCTGACAGGTAAAAGGTCTGAATAAATCATACGTCCCTTCTTGTCAAAAGAGATGTACCCTTTATCAAACAATTTGTCAATGTTAGGGGTCAATAGCAGCCCATTGAAGACATCTAAACGTTGGGCGTTGTCCGACTTTCTCCAAGGTCTGATATGCGAAGCCATCAATAAAGGGTACGTGTGGCACTGAGTCACGGAGCACCCCTTCCAATATTCAATCAATTTCTGTCTGAATAAACCTTGACCGACTCTCGCCTTGATGATGGCATCTTTTTCTGTCTTACTCAAAGTCGTGCTTCTCTCCACCTCCTTCTCATCGTTCAAGATAGAATCATCTAACTTTTTCTTGTAGTCAGATTCCACATATTCCAAGAAACGATTCAAGCCCGATGCAAGATCACCCACTCCTCGCATGGAGTTATAGCCTTGCCGTTCAGGAATTGTCCGTCTCAGTTCTTCCACCATTTCAGCCACTTTTTCTCTCGTCCAAGACTTATCCAGCCGAAACAAACGTGACACATACCTGAGCCGTGTCAAATAATCATGATACGTCTGTCTGCTCTTGAACAATTGTTTGTCAACCATATAGTTGAAAAAGTCGGATTGTTCATTGATGAAATATTGTTCAACAGGTATTTCCATGCTGTTCTAATCAATAACCGTTCAAAAAACAATTGTCATTTGACTTCTATTTATGAAAAATTCATGGGTAATTCATGGAAATTCGTGTTAGATATTAAAACATAAATTATCACAAATTAACCACGAATTATCAGAAATTTTATGATTTGCTCTCATCATTCCCATTGTTGAAGAACATATCATACTGAGGTTCCGCCACGATGTCGGAATGCACCTCTTGTTCTATGATTTCCCTGTAATCAATCGGTCGTATCATACTTCTTTTCCTTTTCGCCACAAAGGTACTGATTATTTTTGAATTATCGTGTCGTCGGGGCGTGAAAAGTGTGGAATCATGGAACAAAATTCTTGCAGTAAGCCTCATCCTGCTCTACTCCTCTTTACCTCTCCGCTTCTGGATGGCGGTGTCACCGTTGCCGCTGGGACGAGAGAGCATCAGGTCAAGCGTTGTCCTGCTCCATGTTGTCAACTACACGCTGCAATTCCCGCTCCAGTTCCTCCCTGTTGGGCAGATACAACTGGTAGCGGGCAGCAAAAAGATTATTTGTTATGCCTTGCATGGCATACTGCATCATCAGTTTATTCTTAGAGGAACCAAGTACGATGCCGATAGGCTCATTATCACCCTCCGTGTTCTCTTCACTCTTGAAGTAGTTAAGGTACAAATTCATCTGCCCAATGTCCTCGTGCTGAATCTCACCACGTTTCAGGTCTATCAACACAAAGCATTTCAGAATGCGGTGGTAAAACACGAGGTCAACATACAAGTGTCTGCCAGCGATGCTAATTCTGTATTGCCGTCCAATGAAGGCAAAGCCTTTTCCCAGTTCGAGCAGGAACGTCTGGAGGTTGTCAATGAGGGCTCTCTCCACATCCTCCTCCTTGGGTGCAGGAATGGTGGGAAGACCCGTAAATTCCAGCACATAGGGGTCACGCAAGATGTCTTCTGGCTGTTCCACCGTCTTGCCCTCCTGGGCCAATTGCAGCACACCTTGTTTATCTGTCGAAAGGGCAAGACGGTGAAACAGCATACTGTCACGCTGCCGTTTCAGTTCCCTTACGCTCCAGTGCTCCAATTCGCACTGCCTGGCGTAGAAGTTCATTTCCAGCGGGTCATCCAGTTTCAGTAACTCTATGTAGTGGCTCCACGACAAAAGTCCAGACACTGTCTGGATTTTTGGGAAACGGAGGTAGAACTGCCTTATCATGAACAAGTTGCTGCGGCTGAATCCCTTCCCGTAGCAGATCCGCAGGTCAGCGGAAAGCCTGTTGATGACTTCGTCGCCATAATCGGCTCTTGCCTTCCCCCGCTGCTCAAACTCCACAATGTACTTGCCAATCTGCCAATACGTGTCAATCAGGATGGTATTGACTGACCGAGCCACCTTTCCTCGTGCCGACTGCAACACACTGCCGATATGTTCCAGCAAGTTCGAATACTCATCCGGCGGCATCATATCCGATATTCCCGACATGTTTTTTTCTTCTTTCATAATCCTTTAGTAATAGTGTCCGTATTTTATCTCAAAACAACAAGAATTGCCATCCTCGCCGAAAGGTATCTTTGTCCGTGTGACAAATGTCCCTGAATGGTCACACCACACAAAAGGCTCTATATATGCGATGTAGCCCCATTCTTTTTCAGGGTCTTCACGAAACTCGTACATGTGATACCCTGCAATTCATCGGGAAAGACTTGTTGCAACTGTGAAAATGTCATCATGGGATGAGCAGATAAATATGCAGCCACCACAAACACTGCCTCACCGTTGATTCTGAATGTGATGTCTGGCTCCAACTGATTAGCCGCTCCTACATTGATTCGTTCTTTAGGACAAATCTCACCTTTTGCCTTACTCCACCCTAGCATACAAGTCAACGAATGTCACAGGCTTCCTGCCTTGCGTGAAATCTGCACGTTCTGCCATATACATTTTTTCCTTTCCGCCACAAAGGTACGAATAAATTCTGAAATGAGAGGCAGGGAGTGGGAAAAAATGTTGGGGAATATGTGTGGCAGATGGTTTTTGGCGGCGGGATGAGGAGACGTTCGGGTAGTTGTTTATGATTGATTGTCAATGAGATAGACAAGAAAGGTCTTTTGTCTCTTGTCTCTTTTGTCTCTTTTGCGGTGGGGGATAGTTATATAGGGGGGGAAAGGAGGGGGAAATAATATAATATAAATAATAGTTTCAAGCATACAAATCACTACCTCTCTTCTATATGATTTACACCAACATTAAATATCTTTTCTATATGATCATCATCAAGAGAATAATATACGACTTTTCCTATTTTTTCGTACTTAACAATTTTCGCTTGTTTTAAAATTTTTAATTGATGTGAAATTGCAGAATGTGTCATATTAAGCATATATGCAATATCACAAACACACATATCTGAATGCATCAATGCATTAATTATTCTAATTCTTGTGCTATCAGCAAAAATTTTAAAGAATTCAGCTAAATCAACTAATTCATCATCATCCTTCATCTTTTTTTCTACTTTTTTAATCACATCCTCATGAATAATCGTTTGCTCACATTCCAATATATCTTTCATAAAATCATCTCCCAATATATGAATAGTTGTTCATATATCAAATAAAAATTGACGGACGGTATCCCGTCCGTCAATTCTACATATCTTCTACTTAATCTCTTCGCTCAACTTTTTAATCATCCTACGCTTTTTTTCCGCTTTTACTTCATCAATCTTTCGTTCAATCTCTTCAAATTTTTTCACATTAACCTTGCGATAATAACACCTTCTACTATACAAACTTTCATACATCCCGGCTAAATCTTCATCACTCATCTGCGAAATATCCACATCTTCATATTTACCCCTCTTTGCACTTTTTACACATCCATTCTTTACTTTCCATTCATTCAGCATCTTCAAAACATCTTCACATTCTTTTACTACCTCTTTATCTTTTCTATTTCTACTCTTTTTACTATTTACACTATTAATCATTCCATCAATCAATCCCACATTTCCCATTTCTAAAACCTCTTCAACACTCATATTCTTATACTTAATCATCATAACACCCTATCCTCCCGAGATTTACTCCTGTTTCAATCTCTTTCGCCA
>CALAVF010000246.1 GCA_937892315.1 uncultured Prevotellaceae bacterium
GACGTGTGCTCTTCCGATCTAAGTGAAATGAATGGTGAGGAATGAATCTTTAAATTTAATAAAATAGTAACAGAATATGAAGTATTTGAAAGTGTGTTTGGCAATTGCCTGTTTGTTCTTTGTTTCTTGTCAAAACAAGACTGTGCATCACGGTGGGAATATAAGCGGTGATGATTCTTTGAGTGTCGATGCTGCCATCGTGGATGATTCCGTAAGTGAAGGCGTTATCGACCATCAAAATGAGGGGGAGAATGAGGAGGACGACGCTGAAATGGACGGATCCCTTAATGACATCCGTTTTTCTGATTTTACGGCGGAGGATTGGTTGGACAATGACTACATTCGTGCATTGCGTACTTATCTTGACCAATATAACGCGGGGAAAGTACACAACGAGAATCTGGAACCTTACAAAGACAAGATAAAAGGCAAGTTTGTGATTGGCAATACGGAGCCTTTCTTGGGTGGCGGTATGTTTATTCGGATTGTTTTTCTTGACATGCCAGACCGATTCTTTGCCGCATGGGTTTATAGTTTTGTGGATGAGGATGCCAAAAAGGTTACGGGCTATGATGTGCGTTCTGTTTCCATTCAGGAGGAAAGAACAGGTTTCACCAAAGAGGAAATTCTGGAGATTGTGAAAGAACATCCTGAGTTGAAGTTCTGGTAATAACACGGGCGTGAATTCGATGAGTTCACGCCCGTTTATGTTGACCCATGTCGCGAATATAGGCGAACCGCTTTGGACGCTGCTCAGGCAATGTGGTCGATGATGCGTTGGATGCCTTCTCGGAGGAGGGCACGACGGGTGGCGAGGTTGATGCGGATGTAGCCCTCGCCTGTGGTTTCGCCATACATGGTGCCTGCGTTGACAAAGACTTTGGCATGGCGAAGCAGGTGGTCGGTGATTTGCTGGGAGGTCTTGCCAGTGGCTTGGATGTTCACCCACAGGAGGTAGGTGCCTTCGAGGGTGGTGACGGGGCAGTGGGGGAGTGCCGCTTCCAGCATGGACTTCGTCATGAGGTAGTTCTCGTGGATGTAGTGGCAGAGTTGGTTGAGCCATTCTTCGCCTTCGGGGGTGTAGGCGGCTTGCAGGGCGATGACTCCGAAGGGGTTGACATCGCACACCTCGTTGATGTTGATGGCTTTGTCCACCTGCTGACGGATGGTCTTGTCCTTCACAATGATGTTGGCGATTTGTAAGCCTGCAATGTTGAAGGCTTTGGAGGGGGAGATGCAGACGGCACAATGCTGGGCAAAGTCTTCGGAGAGAGAGGCGAAGGGGGTGTATGCCCGAGACGTTGGCATGACGAACTCGCAATGGATTTCGTCACTGATGACGAACACGCTGTGCTGGAGGCAGATGTCGCCCATGCGTTGTAGTTCTTCCCTTGACCACACACGTCCTGCGGGGTTGTGGGGATTGCAGAGGAGGAACACCTTCACGGCGGGGTCGGAACATTTCTGTTCGAAGTCTGTCCAGTCGATGTGGTATGTGCCCTCTTCTGCCTTGAGTGGGTTTTCTGCAAGGATGCACCCGTTGTTGCGGATGCAGGAATAGAAGCAGTTATAGACAGGTGTCTGCACCAGCACCTTCGGTGCTTCTTCTTTTCCGTATGATGGGTCGCCCGGCTGTGTCTGGGCTTTGATGATGGCGGAGATGGCGGGCACGACACCGCTGGTGTAGATGAACGAAGTGCGGTCGATGGTCCAGTGGTGACGACGCTGGAACCACTGGATGTTTGCGTCGTAGTAACTTTCAGGCACGTGGGTGTAGCCGAAGCAACCGTGTTGCATCCGCTCGATGAGGGCTTGCTGTATGCAGGGGGCTGTCTCGAAGTCCATGTCTGCCACCCAGAGGGGGATGATGTCGGGGTCGGTGAACTCGTCCCATTTCACGCAGTTGGTGTCTCTGCGGTTCACTTCTTTGTCGAAATCGTAGGTCATAGTCTTTTCTATTTTACAATTACTTTTGCGTCGGCGGG
>CALAVF010000247.1 GCA_937892315.1 uncultured Prevotellaceae bacterium
GACGTGGCTGATAACCTCCCTGACGTGGCTGATAGCCGCCACGCTGTTCGTAGCCACCCTCTTGGTCGCCATTGGGCTGATAACCACGATTGTTGTAACCATGCTGCTGATAACCGCCACGGTTGCTCTGATAGCCACCACGACTGTTATAGCCGCCATTATTATAAGAAGGACGTGGCTGATAGCCGCCTTGACGTGGCTGGTAGCCACCCTCCTCGGAGGAAGAGCCGCCAAAACCTGCCGGACGGAAACCACGCTCATTCTGAGAGCCATTGGAACTGTAGGCAGCACCACGGTTGATGCGAGGACGCTGCGGACGGTCGCCACGGTTGTAGGAGGGGCGACTGCCATAGTTGTTTTCACGGTTGTAGGATGGACGATAGCCCTCGCGGCTGCCTCCATTTTCAGATGTTTCTTCTGATGCAGGTGTCTTGCCCTGCCATTCATCAATTTCAGACATAATTGTTAATGCTATTAAATGTTTATAATCCTAAAAATTTTTATGTGTTGTTATTTTAGATTCCTGTGTAAGTGTGAGGGGTGATGGCACGAAGTTCTGCCTTCACGCTCTCCGACACGTCTAAGCCATCGATGAAGCCCGCGATGCTTTCAGCGGTGATGGCAGCATTGGTGCGAGTGAGTGCCTTGAGAGCCTCGTATGGATGAGGATATGCCTCACGACGAAGAATCGTCTGGATGCCTTCCGCGCACACTGCCCAGCAGTTGTCGAGGTCGCGATTGATGGCATCCTGATTGAGCAGAAGTTTGCGAAGTCCCTTCAAGGTTGACTGGATGGAGATGACCATGTGACCCATCGGTACACCCACATTGCGAAGTACGGTCGAGTCGGTGAGGTCACGCTGCAAACGGCTGACCGGCAACTTCTGGCTCAAGAAGGCGAGGATGGCATTTGCCATGCCAAGGTTGCCCTCCGAGTTCTCAAAGTCAATGGGGTTCACCTTATGAGGCATGGCGGAAGAACCGACCTCTCCTGCCTTAATCTTCTGCTTGAAGTATTCCATCGAGACGTACATCCAGAAGTCGCGGTCGAGGTCAATGATGATGGTATTGATACGCTTCATGGCGTCGAAGATGGCACCCATGTTGTCATAGTTGCTAATCTGAGTGGTCCATTGCTCACGCTCCAAGCCCAACTTCTCGCTCACAAACTTGTTGCCAAAGGCTTTCCAATCGTAAGCAGGATAAGCAATGTGATGGGCATTATAATTACCTGTCGCGCCACCAAACTTAGCCGTTATCTTGCAAGCCTTCAACTGGTTCAGTTGCTCGGTCAGTCGATAGACATACACCATCACCTCCTTGCCCAAACGCGTAGGCGAGGCTGGCTGTCCGTGTGTCTTCGCCAACATCGGGATGTCTTTCCACTCGTCGGCATACTCCTGCAACTGGGCAATCAATTCTTCCACCTGAGGATAGTACACCTCGGCGAGTGCATCCTTGATGGTCAACGGGATGGAAGTGTTGTTGATGTCCTGACTGGTCAAGCCAAAGTGAATGAACTCTTTATATTCGTCAAAGTTTCCAATTTTATCCAACTCCTCCTTGATGAAGTATTCCACTGCTTTCACGTCGTGATTCGTCACCTTTTCGATGTCCTTCACACGCTGAGCATCTGCCTCGTCGAAGTTGCGGTAGATGTCACGCAGACGCTCGAAAAGGCTCTTATCGAAACTCTTCAATTGAGGCAAAGGCAGTTCGCAAAGCGTGATGAAATACTCGATTTCAACCCGCACACGATACTTAATAAGTGCATATTCGGAAAAATAGGAAGCCAAGTCCTGTGTTTTACTTCTGTAACGGCCATCAATAGGAGAAACAGCCGTAAGTGCATCAAGTTCCATATTTTCTATACGTTTATACTAATCTGTCGGCGTCCCCGAGACGCTCTTAACCTAAATGTGTTCTAATTGATTGCTAAATTAAACGATGATTGTCTTTTGCTTTTACGTTGCAAAGTTAATGCTTTTTTGCCAAGAAAACGGGCTGTCACCCTAAGAAAATACTTTTCGCCATGACATTTACGCATTTTTAACCTTTATCGACGGCTGAAATGCGAAATGTGGTGTACACTTCTATCACCACGAAAATGACAAACAGCACCAGCCACGACGATGGTCCCACATACATGCCGCTATAGAAGCCCTGAGGCAGAAACATCAGCATGGCAGACAGGATGAGTGCCACCATGCCAAATACGCGTTGGTGATAGAGTCGCCGCAAAGTCAATTCTTTGGGGTCACGTTCGGAATATTTCTGATAGAAAGGAGTCTGCACAAACCGACCCACGGCAAACAACACCACCCCCACAGCCATCAGCCACGGAGCCACGGCACGCATCGGCAACCACCCGATAGCACCTGCCACTACCAGCGTTTCGCCCAACATCTCCACATATCCCAAGATTCTGTCTCTTTCCATCACAAAATGGGTCAATTGCCTAATCTTCGTCTTCCTCCACAATGAAAATGTCTTCGTTGTCAGTCTTCATGTAGTAGCGGCGGCGGGCCACTTCCTTCACAGCCTCGTGGTCGTTCTTCAAGGCATCAAGCGTCTGCTTGTCTGTGTCGAACTTTCGGTTATACTCTTCTATTTCCCCTTTCAGTTTTGCAATCTCCTGCCGCTGACCAATGCGGTTGACGATACTGCTTTCGCCAACAAAACCTGTCACACCGACAAAAATTGCCAGTGCCACAAAATACTTCAGTTTAAAAACCCAATACAAAATGGAACGTTTCATAAGTTCTTTCCGTCCTCCAAAGTTGAAAATTTACAATTCAAATTACACTTTTGACCTACAAAGATAGATTAAAAATCATTAAACAGCAAACATCTTTCAAAGAAATTGTTGTAAAAACCGACAATGATGCGTACTTTTGTAGAAAATTACAGATTCACCTATCTATTCACTTGATTAAAAACATGAAAAAGAACATGATTAAACTTGCCCTTGTGGCAATGGTGGCATTCATCGCGCCTACGACCATGAATGCACAACTCAACGAGATTCTCGGAAAAGCCAAAGAAGCCATCTCTGGCTCGTCCTCCACTGCCGGCACCGTCACCAATGTCATTGGCGACCTGCTTGGTTCCAGCAAAATCACAGAGAAGAATTTGTCTGGCACATGGGTGTACACACAGCCTTGCGTTGCGTTCGAGAGCGAGAACGTACTCAGCAGCATCGGTGGCAGCGTTGCATCGTCGAAAGTCGAAGAGAAACTGAAAAAGGCACTGGAAAAGGCTGGCATCAAGTCTGGCAAAATGACCATCACCTTCAACACCGACAAGACATTTGCCATGAAGGTCAGCAAGAAGTCACTCTCTGGCACCTACGAAATTGACGGCTCCAACGTGATTCTCAATTTCACTTCACCCGCCCGCAGCATCAAGACCAACGCCAAAATCTCGCTGGGCACGTTGCAACTTGCCATGAATGCCGACAAGATGCTGGAAATCGTCAACACCATCGCCACCAAGGCAAGTGCCTACTCCAGCCAGATGGCAACCGTCTCTTCGGTGCTCAGCCAGTACAACGGCATGTATCTCGGCATGAAGTTCAACAAGAAATAACAAAAATGGGGCACCCCAAAATCGGAGTGCCCCACATCAATTCATCGTAGTGCCCCACATCGATTCACCGACGTGGGGCACTCCGTTTTTCTGTTCCTTATTATTTCCCGACTTTCACACGGACAGGATGATTCACGCCATCCTTCCAAGCGTCCAGCGAGGCAAACCATTCTTTTGCCGAATGGTAGCCCTGTTCTTCTTTGTCGGCACAGAAACTGATATAGTAGCGAATCGAATTGCTACGGTCGGCTTCCACCGTGAACAAATAGTTCAAATCATCCTCCTGTCCCCCTTGGATGTACTCCTTAGGCACATACACCGCCAAGCCCACAGGCTCAGGTGACCACTGCTGCTTCTTGCCCATATCGGGGTAGTCACACCCCCACGAGGCGGCAACACCGTCTGCACGCCAAAAGCCCTCTGACTGATGCCCGCGTCGAGTCTCCTCGTCGGCTGTGGCACCCACCTTCTGCACACCCGTACAGAACCGATGCTCTCCTGCACCCTCCAACATCACATCCACCGTCAAGTCGCGATGCCCTGCATAGAGCGAATAATACTGGTGCATATCGTAAGTGCTGCCATCCGCAGCCTTCACTCCCAAGTCATACACTTCCACGACCGTCCGCAACGCGCCACTCGTCACCACACGTTGCCCCCTCACCGCCACATCCGTCCAGTTCTCAGGTTGCAAGGTCTTCATGTTCCAATCTTTGAACGAGCCACATCCGATAGCATTACCTGCCCACAGCACATCCACGCCATATCCCTGCTGCAACTGCTCTGCCGACGTGTAGAACTGCGTCTCTGGCAACTCTATCCGCCTGTACGTCTTCCCATACAGGTCAATGTTCTGCCGATGGTCGAAATAAATACGATACCCCGTCAACTCCGATTCTATCGTTATGCCGTGCATGTAAATGTCGTTAAATAAGAAACTCTTCCCCTGGGCCTCCACCTTCAGCACATCAGGATGCTTGTCCTGCTTGTCGCGAATCTGCAACGCCGTATATACACGCGGCTTTTCGTCCGCATGACTCTCCTCCCCCGACAGTTCCACCTGAAACGATTTCGTTTCCATTCCCTTCACATCCGTCAAGAAGAACACCTCATCCGCCCTCAAATCCCCATCCATATCATCCAACTGGCAAGGCACTTCCCTACCCTCGCAAGTCACCCTTGCGCTCTTCACCTCAAAGCCCACCTTCTTTACCTCCTTCAACCTCACCACCACTGCCTCATCCACCTTGTCCACACTCCACTCGTTCGAGACCCTCACCTTGACCGTCTTCGTTTGTGCCGAGATCG
>CALAVF010000248.1 GCA_937892315.1 uncultured Prevotellaceae bacterium
GGAGTTCAGACGTGTGCTCTTCCGATCTATTGGCTCTGTTGCTGGCGGTTGTAAAGGAGGCAAGTCCGATACCGGTTTGGTATTCACATCCACTTGTCATGAGCAAATTCATGACGAATAGACACAAAAAAAGCGTGAGACTCTTGTTACTCATCCCACGTCCTGAGGCTCTGGCATCGCCCAACTAGTCGAGACGAGCAACGCCGAAGCCCACGCCGATATGTATAAACGACACAGAGTGTTGCATAAACAGCAACAACACAGGCCGGATACTACATACCCATGAGCGTCAACCGTTGCTTTGTTTTTGACTAGTTTTATGGAACTGCCAGATTCCAGGACATCAAAAGACAAAGCGCAGATAACGCTTTTTCAATATGTACATTGTTCCCCACCACTGACCCACTCAAAGGTGGACTTCGGAATGGGAATATGTTGCAAAATTAACAATATTTTTTGAAACAGGCAAAAAAGTACAGTATTTTTTCGCACAGCTATTTTGCCAAGCCTCTTAAAAAAGGCGAAAAGGCACCAAAAACAGAAAACTCTCCGTGTCGCGTTAAATCGCTTTCAGTGTGCAAACAGTCCACCGAAAGGCAAATGCCGTCAGAGAGCCTGAAAAGTGCAAAAAATCGAAGTCACTTTTTCACAAAATTTCAGAAAAAGGCAATCACATCGTTTCTCCAGGCTAATCTCTATGCTTTTACATCATAAACTCATAGAGATTACCACATAAACTCACTGAGATTGTATTGTAAACTCAATGCTTCTGCAAAGGGAAACCATGCCATCCTTCCTTGGAATTGTCAGTTTTTACCGTAAAGCCCAGCATCCGGCCAATCCGCTAAGGAAACTTTAACATTTCAGCACTCCAAATTGGATTAAGGTTAGTTGGATTAAGGAATAAAACTTTCTTCCTTATTCCCTTCAACCCTTTGCAGACGTGGTTGCATTTTGGAACCCTGCCCATTTTGGAACCCTGAATCATCGGAGTTCATTTTTTTGGGGAAGAAATTTGGCTGTTTGAAAAATAAAACCTAACTTTGTGAGGTTAAGTTATTAAAAGACTACAAATTTTGCTATGGAGGTTATACAGAGTTTTACCATTGACCACACTCGGCTGAAGCCTGGCATCTACGTTTCGCGCCAGGACAGGGGCTTCACCACGTTTGACCTGCGCATCACCGAACCCAACGAGGAGCCTGCGGTGGCACCTGCCGCCATGCACAGCATAGAACACCTGATGGCGACGTGGTTTCGCAATTCGGAAGCGAAGGAGGATGTGGTGTATGTGGGTCCTATGGGATGCCTCACGGGCATGTATGTCATCATGACGGGGACATACAGCGTGGAGGATATGCGTCGCTTGACCATCGAGTGCCTCCAGTGGATTCTCACACAGACAGAGGTTCCTGCCACCCGACCTGAGGCTTGTGGCAATTATCTGCTTCATGACCTTCCGATGTGCCAATGGGAATGCCGACGCTATCTCGACCGTCTGGAGCATGATTTCCACAGCGAATATACCAAACTTCAGATTACCCTCGATGACGGGAGGGTGTTTGCGGACGCTTAGTCGGGGTAGGCTGTCCTGAAATTCGTCAACTCTCAGCGGTCAGGTCAAGCAGTCCGAGGGGAAGTTTCATCGTCATGTGTTTTTCTTCTTGGTTGATGTCAATGATGAACGCTTCGTGGGCAGGTATCAACACTTCATCGCCTTGGGGACGCTCAACGATGAAAAGGTAGTTTTCGGTGTTGTCGTCGATATCGACGATGGTGCCGATTTCTTTGTTGTCGTCGCCGTCAAACATCTTGAAACCCACGAAGTAGCGGAGGGACACTTCGTCTTCGTCCAGTTCCTGCTGGTATTTCTTCTCGAGATAGACCTCGCTGTTCACCAAGAACTGAACGGCGTCGGCACGCTCGATGTCTTCAAATTTCATGATGGCGGTAGAGTCGCTGCGAAAGCGGTACTCTTCAATAAAGAATGGGACGAGGATGCCGTCCACATCGCAGATGAGATAGTCGCTGTCGATTCTGTCCCACACGTCGTCGGTGAACTGGAAGTTGATTTCTCCTTTCAGTCCGTGGGTTCTGCCCATCCTGCCTATCTGATATACGTCTTCTCTCCTAATCATGGGATGCGTTTGATGGCGGCTCCGAGGGCGTTGAGTCGTCCTTCGATGTCTTCGTAGCCTCGGTCGATTTGTTCGATGTTACTAATCATGCTGACTCCGTTGGCGGAGAGGGCAGCGATGAGAAGGGCGATACCTGCTCGGATGTCGGGGCTGGACATGCGGGAACCGCGTAACTTCATCTGGTTGTCATGTCCGATGACCACCGCACGGTGGGGGTCGCAAAGGATGATTTGGGCACCCATGTCAATGAGTTTATCCACAAAGAAGAGGCGGCTCTCGAACATCTTCTGATGAATGAGCACAGAGCCTTTGGCTTGGGTGGCAACGACGAGCATGATGCTGAGCAGGTCGGGGGTGAGTCCAGGCCAAGGAGCGTCGGCGAGTGCCATTGTGCTGCCATCCATGAAGGAAGACACTTCGTAGTGAATGTGTTCCGGGATGTGGATGTCGTCGCCAATGCGTTCGATGGTGATGCCCAGTCGGCGGAACATGTTGGGGATGATGCCGAGGTTTTCGTAACTGACGTTCTTGATGGTGATGTCGCTGCCGGTCATGGCTGCCATGCCGATGAAGGAACCCACCTCAATCATGTCGGGCAGGATGGTGTGGTCGGTGCCATGCAGTTCGCTGACTCCCTCGATGGTGAGGAGGTTGGAACTGACACCGCTGATTTTGGCACCCATCTGGTTAAGCATTCGGCAGAGTTGCTGGATGTAGGGCTCGCAAGCGGCGTTGTAGATGGTCGTGGTGCCCTGTGCCAAGACTGCTGTCATGATGATGTTGGCAGTTCCGGTCACACTGGCTTCGTCAAGCAGCATGTAGGTGCCTTGCAACTGGTTGGCATCAATTTCGTACACACCACGGTCGGGGTTGTAGTTGAACTTGGCACCCAACTCCTGAATGCCGAGGAAGTGGGTGTCGAGTCGGCGACGGCCAATCTGGTCACCTCCTGGCTTGGCGACACATGCCTTGTGGAACCTGCCGAGCAGAGGACCGAGTGTGAGGATGCTGCCTCGCAGGGAGGCGCATCGCTGCACAAACTCCTGACTGCCGAGGTACTGCATGTCCAGTTGGGCGGCTTGGAATTGCCAGTCGTGGTCGGAGAGTTGGGTGACGGCGACTCCCATCTTGCTGAGCAGGTTGATGAGGTTCTGCACGTCGAGAATGTTGGGCACGTTGCGGATAATGACAGGTTCGGCAGTGAGCAGGATGGCACTAATCACCTCCAACGCCTCGTTCTTGGCTCCTTGTGGGGTGATTTCGCCACGCAATTGGTGTCCTCCTTCTATGATGAATGATGCCATGTTGTGCTACTTTTTCTTTTTCTTCTTGACGCTGGTGGAAATACGGCTACTGAGGAGTTCGCCATCACTGACGAGTCGTGTACGTTCCGGGTCAATCTGTATTTTCCCGTCCGTGTAGAGTGCCATGTCGTCGGCAACTTTCTCGTCGCTCATCGTATCGACACTCCAGTTGGAGAGGTCACGCTTCATGTGGTTAGCCACGAGGAGGGTGAGTTTGTCGCGTTCCTTGCCTTCGTCCATTCCCGCCAGATGTCCTGTGAATTTCTCCACGATGGCTCCGTAGTTACGCTGTCGGATGCGTTGCTGCGGATAGTGGATAGGCTCGGGTGGAGTGGCTTCGGCATCGATGCGTTCAATTTCGACAGGATAGTCAATGTCGAGGTCATACTTTGCGATGGCGGCAAGGTGGTTCCAGAGTTTCTTCTGGAAGTCTTCCTTGTCGGAGGTCTGTTCTGCCATGTTTGACATGGTGGCGATGATGGTCTTGGCACATCGCATCCGCTCGTTGCGGTCGGCGATGGTCTTGCAATGTTCCACCATCTGCTGAATTCCACGTCCATACTCGGGCAACAAAAGTTTATCTCTCTTTGTATTGTAATCCATAATTCTTCTTTTTTCAACTGTCAATGATTAACTCTCAACTCTTCAAAGGGTTCTTTGCTACGGTTGCTTGAAAATCCTTTAGGTAGTTCGGCTCGAAATATGCCACGTCGGCAAAGTCTTCTTGCAGGAACTTCTTCTCGGCAAGAGGCGACATGTACTTGGCGAGCAGAGGCACACCATCGAGGAAATGTGCGTTGGGATGCTGGATGACCGACTTGCACTTCTCGGCTCCGTTGCCGAAGAAATAGACAGGGTGTGCGTTGAGGTGCTCCTCGAAGGAATGTTCATCTATCACCACAGGAGTCGTGGGCATCATAGCACGCAAAGCACGTGTATAAAGGGCGGCATACACCTCCATGCGGCGAGCATCGAGCATGGGACAGAGGAGGGCATCTTCGGGCAGATCGTCATGCACCAACAGGACAGGCACGCACTGCACCTCAAGCGTAGGCAAGGCGATGAGTTTCAAGTTGCGAGCGTAGGCAACGCCTTTTGCCATCGACACGCCGATACGCAACCCTGTGTAACTGCCAGGTCCAGCACTGACAGCCACGGCATCGAAAGGAATGGCATGATTGTCGGTGAAGGACAAAGCCTCGTCCACCATCACACCTAAAGCCGAAGCATGGTTGGTGCCCTTGCTCCGCTCCGTGTCATGCTCCCCCTCCTCTTTAGGCAGGTTGTCCGTCTGGAAAATGATGGCACTGTCTTGACTCACAGCCACACTGCACAAATCTGTTGCGGTCTCAATATGTAAGATAACTGACATGGTATGTCCACATTTATTCAATACACGTTTCGCAAGTGCTCAACTTGAGCGGTTATGCGGTTTTCGGGTTTTACGGTTATG
>CALAVF010000249.1 GCA_937892315.1 uncultured Prevotellaceae bacterium
CTTGCTACAGTTCTGTTTGTTCTTCTTTCCAGTTGACGAAGAAGACGCGGCGGGTGGCTCGGGTGATGGCGGTGTAGAGCCAGCGGAAGTAGTCGGGGGTGAGGAGGTCGTCGGTCATGTAGCCTTGGTCGATGAAGACGTTTGTCCACTGCCCGCCCTGGGCTTTGTGGCAGGTGACGGCGTAGGCGTACTTGACTTGCAGGGCGTTGTAGTAGGGGTCTTGACGGAGGGCTTTGAGGCGGTCTTGCTTGGAGCGGAGGGTGGGGTCGCCAAGGTAGTCTTCCATTATATTATTAAATAATGTGTCCTGCTGCTCGCGTGTGAGGGCGGGGGCTTCGGCTTGGAGGGTGTCGGTGAGGAGGGTGAGTTCCATCTGGAAGCCGTCGTAGTCGGGAAACTCCAGGGTGGCATCGGCGAAGGTGAAGCCGTAGAACTGGCGTTCGTTGCGGATGCGGCGGACGATGGCGGTGTCACCGTTGGCGATGAAGGAAAAGACCCTCTCCTCCGTCCCCTCCCCCGTAATGGGGAGGGAGGAGCCATTCGGCTTGTTTTCTGACGACAAAGACCCCGCATGGTCTCCCTCCCCATTATGGGGGAGGGTCGGGGAGAGGGTCTTCTCTGTCCAGAAGTAGTTGTTCTTCGCCACCATCAGCATGTCGCCGCCTTCGAGGGGCTCTTCTCGCCAGAGGATTTGGGCGCGGATGCCGTTGTTGTAGATGTTGGCTCGCTTGTTGCTGCGGGTGACGACGATGGTTTCGTCCTCGCCGTCGCGATGGTAGCACTCTTCGAGGGCTTCGATGAGTTCGTTTCCGGGGATGTTACGCACGTCGGGGAAGCCGTGGAAGCGGATTTTGGGGAACACAAAGATGTCCTCATTTTCGAGCAGGGTGCGCAGGTGGGTGGCGTTCCAGAGGATGCCTGACGACTCGGCTTGCCTGACCACCTCGGTGAGGGTGTGGCTGACGACACGGAGCCCGTAGCCAGCCATGTAGTCATCGCTGAGGGCAGGGCTTTCGTCGTCGCCTACGGGAGGAAGTTGGGCGGTGTCGCCGAGGATGATGAGTCGGCACCCTCTGCCTCCATAGACGAAGTGTACCATGTCATCGAGCAGGCGTCCCGTGCCGTAGAGGCTGCCCGACAGGTACTCGTCGTTGGCTATCATCGATGCCTCGTCGCAGATGAAGAGGAGGTCGGTACGCATGTTGTAGTTGAGCGTGAAGATACTGTCCTTGTCGATGGACTTCTGGCGGTAGATGCGTTTGTGGATGGTGAAGGCAGGGTGGTCGGCATAGAGGGAGAGCACCTTGGCGGCTCGTCCCGTGGGTGCCATGAGCACACACTCGCGCTCCAGTTGCTCCATCGTCTTGACAAGGGCGCTGACGAGGGATGTTTTTCCTGTTCCGGCAAAGCCTCGGAGGATGAAAATCTCATCGGCGTCGGGCGAGAGGATGAAATCGCACAACGAGTCGATGGCTTTTGCTTGTTGAGTGGTCGGTTTTAGACCGAAATGATGCAAAATCTGCTCTTTTAAGTAGTCTTTTATCATCTTTTTTCAAAAAAAAACCTCAAGTAGTAGGCTCAATTCAAAATTTATCCTTATTTTTGCGACACGAATATAGTAAATATTCATGAACTGGACGAAAGAAAGTGCAAAAACTCGCGTTTCGGACGGTCATTTAATGTGAAAAAGATAAAAAATTAAACAAACATATCATGAAAAAAAGTATTGTAAACGGCCTTTTGGTTTTGTGTACACTGGGCCTCCTCGTAGCATGCTTCTACAGCATCTACAATGACATTGCCTTCGACGAAGAGAAGGCAGCACGTGAACAACAGGTTATTGCTCGTCTCATGCAGATTCGCGATGCAGAGGAGCAGTATAAGATGACTTTCGGTGAGTACTGCGGTACCATCGACTCCATCATCGATTTCGTGAAGAACGGAAAAACTGTTGACAAGATTATCAAGGAAGGCGAATTGACTGATGACCAGTTGGAAGCCGGCATGACAGAGCGTGAGGCTGTGGCAAAGGGCATCATCAAGCGTGACACCGTGTGGATTACGGCTGCCGAGAAACTGGGCATCAAGAACCCCGACTCGCTGAAGTATGTGCCTGTAGGACGACCAGCCAATGGCGAGTTCAAGGTGGTGCAATCCACTTTCGACCCTTCTGTGTATGACACGATTTATCAGGGCATCATCGAACTGCGTAAGAAGGCTACCTTCAACATGAAGAGCAACGAGTTCGACATGCTCGTCGAGTTCCGTGCTCGTCTGGAAGACTACATGGACGGCATGAGCGAGAAGAAAATCAAGAACCTCAAGGCTGACCTGAGGAAGCGTAACCGCAACCGCGCTGAGTTGATGCTCGACAACGAGGACCAGACGGAAGGTGGATGGTACGGTCTCCGCATCGGCGACCTCGAGGATGCCAACAACAAGATGGCAGGTAACTGGGAATAAATGGGTTAATGCATTGAAAAATTAGTGGCAGACAATCAGATTAACAATAAAAGTTTGTCCATTCGGGTCTGCTCGAATGGACTTTCTTTTTGTACGTATGCTCCGGGGCAGGAGGTGCCATTCGAGTATAAGGCGTGGGATGTGAACCACACCATCTCGCTGGCAGCCAACCTGAAGGACGCCCTGATGAACGAGCCGATGCTGACGCAGGTGTATCAGCGAGTGAACGTGCTCATCACCACGCCCCACTTCACGACCGTGCCCGTGGCGGCATTCCAGAAGGAGGACATCGGGGCGGTGTATCAGTTCGTGTTCCCCAAAGACAAGGCGCAGCACATCAGTTATAATGTCTTGCGGCGTTCGGGCATCGCCATCGTCTTCGGGCTTGACCGCAACATCCATCAGTTGCTGCTGGATGATTTTCCCCGTGCCCGTTTCTACGCGTCGGCAAGCACGCTGATAGAGTTCTTTGGCGAGAACAGCCTCTTTGGCAAGGGCAGGAAGATGTATGTCTATCTGCACGAGAAGGAGATGACCGTCTATGCCTTCGAGCAGGGGCGGATGCTCTTCGTCAACACCTTCCCCGTGATGAGCGTCGCCGATATGCAGTATTATGTGCTGAACGTGTGGAAAGAGCAGGCGTTCGACCAGGTGGACGATTCTCTCCTCATCGTGGGCGACAAGGAGTCGCTGTGTGTGGAATTGTCGGAGAAAATCAAGTATTTCTTGCAGCAGGTGTCTGTCTTCGACCGCAGCGAGGACTTCAAGGACAAACTGACGCAGGGCAACACCTTGATTCCATACGATTTACAAACCCTGCTCATTTGCGGATTCTGACCAGCCCATGCGGCTGGGCGATTCCCATTTCTCAACGGTGTAACCTTTATGCGAATCATCCGAGGAAAATACAAGGGGCGTCACATCCCGACACCCACAGGCTTCAAGGCTCGTCCCACGACCGACTTCGCCAAGGAAGGGCTGTTCAACATCCTGGAGAATGTCTATGTTGATTTCGACGAGGCTCCTGCGGCGCTCGACCTCTTTGCCGGCACCGGCTCCATTGGCTTGGAGTTGGCTTCGCGAGGATGCGGCAAGGTGGTGTCGGTGGAGAAAGATTTCAGGCATTGGCAGTACCTCTCGCGTGTGCAGAAGGAGTTGCAGGCGAAGGAGTGGCTGCCGCTGAAGGGGGATGTATTTAAATATGTACGTGCGTGCAAGGAGCGTTACGACATCATCTTTGCCGACCCTCCCTACGCCCTTGAAAACCTGAAGGAGATTCCCGACGCCGCTCTCCCCTTGCTTGCCGATGGCGGCATCTTCATTCTGGAGCATGGCGGCAACGATGACTTCTCGGCACACCCCCGTTTCATCGACCATCGCAACTATGGCAGCGTGAATTTCTCATTCTTCCAGTAACACATTACAACTTTCGCAAGTAAGATATAAAACCACAGATTCCTCAGATTACACGGATTCTCTTGACAAATTAGAGGCTGAATTTCACAGATTTTTTGGAAGCCCCGCAGGGCTTTCATCTGTGTAATTTTTGATAAATCTGTGTAATAGCCCTAAGCAGCCGACAAAAAAAATCTGTGTAATCTGTGGTGAAAAAGAACTTGAGAGGTTTATCTTCTGCGACCACCGCCGCCGCCAGGACCACCACGCCAGAAGTCGCTCATGCTGCGTGCATTCTCGGTGCCGTTGGAGTTTTTGCCGCCGAAGATGTTGAGTTTGTAGATGACGTGCAACATGCCGTAGGAGTAGATGGCGTTGTAGCGAGAGTCGCTGCTGCGATAGGCATCGATGGTGCGGCTGATGTTGCTGCGGTTCTGCAGGATGTCGTTCCACTGGAGGCTGACGGTCAGTGCGTTGCCCTTCAGGAAGGATTTGCTCACCTGTGCGTTCCACAAGAGTTCGTTGGTGTTCATGCTGGCAGAGGAGTAACCGCGGCGGCTGCTCTCGCTCAGGTCGGTAGAGAAGGAAATGCCGTTGTTGAAGTTGAAGTTGAACTCGGTGCCATAACTGAACGACCACGTGTCGAGGTTGCCTGTGGTGATGACGGAGTTGCGTGAACTGTTGTAATTCACGCTACCGTTGATGCTCACCTCAAACCAATCCTTGCGGAAACCGAAACCGAGGTTCTCGTTCACACCGATGGTGTTTGTGTTCGATTTGTCATCCTCATACTTGGTGGGGTCGAGGTAACTGACGGAATGGTTGTAGTTGAGCGAGGTGAAACTTCTCACGGTGAAGTAGTTGTTCTTGTCGAGCGACATGTTGAAGCCTCCGCCGCCGTAGGCGTTCCAGTTGCCGTTGATGTTCTCAGGACGCGTGGTGCTCACACCCGTTGTCTCGTCGTAGTAGGTACGTTTGCTGATGCTGTTTTGTGTCAGGCTTGCACCTGCCCACGAGAAGATGCCACGCTGGTGCTCCATCTGGAAGGTGTTGAAGTTGAATCGCAGGTTGTGGCTGAACGATGGCTTCAACCCGGGGTTGCCCTTCGTGATGTAGAGCGGGTTGGAGTCGTCCGTGATGTCGAGCAGGTTGGTCATGCTGGGTTGCGAAGTACGTCCGCGATAGAACATACGCAGGTTCGTCTGCTTGTCGAAGTTGTAGCGGAAGTCGAGATTCGGAGCGAAGTTGAACACGTTGCGTGTGATGGTCGGATATTCCGTGCCCATGTACTTGTAGTCGAGCACACTATGCTGTGGCAGCAGGTCAACGCCGGCGCTGAAGTTGTAGGCGTCGGTCACCTTGCGGAAACTCACGCTGATGGTGTGGTCGTAGTTCTTATAGACGGAATACTGGCTCAGTTTGTTGGCTGCAGAATCCACGTCTGCCCCCAGCAGGTCGTGCCCGTGAGAGAGCATGTAATCGATGGCACCGTCGATGTTGTATCTGTAGGTGTTCAGGGCATTCGCCAAGTCGGTGTAAGATGCCGCATCCATCGTGAAGGCTTGGCGGTCAGACTTGTTGTAACTGTAGTTGAATCGGTAGGAGAACTGCAAGTAAGTCTTCTTGGCAATCGGCTCAGAATAGGTCAGTTGCACGCTGTAGGCGCTGCTGCGGCCAGGAGTGGTGTAGTAGCGGTTGTTGATGGTTTCCGTGCCCATGTTGCGGTAGCGGATTTGAGCCGCCGAGAGTTGCTTGCTGTCTGAGCCTGATGCGTTGCCCGTGGCACGAAGGGTGATGTTGCGACCCTCGTTGTTCAGGCGGCGGTTGGCTTGCAGTTCGCCTGCGATGCGTCGGCTGTCGCTGTAGGTCTGCTGACGGTTCACGTTGGTGTTGACGATGATGTTGAGGATGGAGTCGGCATCATACTGCTCGATGCCATACGCCAGCGGGTCGTCGCTGTAGTCGTTGGGGTCTTGATTGAAACTTGCCGATTGGCTGTTGCTGTAGCCCTTGCTGCGAGAGAGGCTTCCCGACGGACGGAAGATGATGTTTGTCATGGAGTCAGGCTTCCATTCCATGCGGAAGTCGGCATTCCAGTTGTGTTGGCTGGAGCGACTCAGGCTTTCGCTGTTGTTGAAGGCACCCGTCGAGGTGACGAAGTTCTGGGTGGATGACTCATTTCGCACATCGCTGCCGTCGTAACGATAACGCACGTTACCGCCCAGTTCCAGTTTCGTTGTTTCTGTGGCAAAGTTGAAGCCGAGGTTCTTCGTGTTTCTCAATCCTTGATCGCCCCAACCCCAGCCACGGCCGCCGCCACCACCGAAACCACGGTCGCCCGTGTTGTTGGCACCGCCGATGAGGGTGAACTGGTTGCTGTCGATGAAGCGGTTCAGCATCAGGCTCTCAGCATATCTTTCCTTCGTGCCGATACCTGCGTCGATGTTTCCAAACCATCCGTTGTTCATGCCCTTCTTCACCGTCAGGTCGAGCACGGTTTCTTCCTCGCCGTCATCAATACCTGTCACACGGCTGAAATCGCTCTTGCGGTCGTAAGTCTTCAGCGTCTCAATCATGTTGGTAGGAATGTTCTTCATAGCCACTTTCGTGTCGCTGAGGAAGAACTCCTTGCCGTTGAGCATGATTTTGCTCACGGTCTTTCCGTTGATGGTGATGGTGCCATCTTCGTCCACTTTCGCACCAGGCAGTTTCTTCACCAGTTCTTCCAGCGCCGAGCCTTCTGCCACGCGGAATGCCGAGGCGTTGTAAACAAGGGAGTCGCCGCTCACCTGCACCTGTGCGGCATTGGCGGTCACTTCTGCCTCTTTCAGCAACTTGGAGTCGGGGGTGATGGTGAGATAGCCAATGTTCACGTTCTTCTCCTTCTTGTTGGTCAGGTCGAGCGGCATCACACGATCCTTGTAGCCGATGTAGGTGATTTTCACTGCGTACTTACCCTTCTTCACGTCTTTAATGGTGAAGGAGCCGTCTAATCCTGTGGCTGCTCCGCCCACCATGCTGCTGTCAGGCAAAGAAAGTACACGTACTGTTGCCGAGACGATGGCTTCACTGGTCTCCTCTTCGAGGATTGTTCCCGACACGTTGAATTTTGACTGACCCATCATGTTCAACCCCACAAACGTGAGGAGCAATGTGAGGAAAGACTTTTTCATACTCAAAAAAACTAAAAAACTTGTGAACTAAAAAATCAAAATGAATAACTAATATAGCCAAATTGACTGCAAAGTTACGAAAAGGTTTAATTTTATGACGGAAATTTATTTATTATGTGTAATTTTGCAACGTTTTTTAAGGTTTCATGCTGAAGTGCATCACATTTCGCTTTAACGATTTATGAAAAAATATCTATTGCTCGTCTTCATTTTCAGTTCATTTTGTTCCGTGACGCTCCATGCTCAGTTTGGACGGCTCGACAAGTACCCTCAGATACCGTCGCAGTATGACGCCACGTTTGTCGATTACGTGAAAGACTTTGCCAGCGGTGTGGCAAAATCCTCCTTCGGTCAGTATTTCGGTCAGATAACGAAGGAAAGGAACGTGTATGGCTTTGGTGCTTACTACACCGACAATGACGGCGTGATATACGGGCAGTACCGTCTGGGCAACTTCCTGTTCGGCATCAAGATGGGTGTGCAGATTGCCAAAGTGGGCAGCAACGACCATTACATCTGCTACGACCTCACCACGGGCGACCCGCTCTACATCATGAAGGATGGCGACAAGTATGCCCTTCCTGCCGACTATGGCAAAGTGTATCGTTTTGAGTCGTTGACCTATCAGAACGGTGACAAGTATGTGGGTGAGACCGTCAACGGAAAGCGTGATGGGGTAGGGCTGTATTATTATAGCAATGGCAACTACTACTATGGCAAGTATAAGAACAACGACCGCCAAGGCTTTGGTGCCATGTTCTACACCAACAACACGATAACCATTCAGTATTGGAAAGGTGAAGATGAATAGTAAAGACCCTCTCTGTCCTGACGGACATCTCCCCCGTAATGGGGAGAGCCATTCGGATAGTAAGCCAACAGAGAACTCGTCGCAGGGTTCTCCCTCCCCATTATGGGGGAGGGTAGGGGAGAGGGTCCGTGTTTGGCTACTTGCCGCCCGTCCGAAGACGCTGACAGGTGCCATCGCCCCCGTGTTGGTGGGTGGAGCAATGGCATTTGTGTTGACTTGTTCGCGAGTCATCAAAAAGAACATCGATATGTATGAAGGGCTCAATCTGAGCGACACCATCTTGCAGGGGCGGCTGGTCAGCGTCCTTGTTCCCTTTGTGCTCTGTCTGCTGTTCGCCCTGCTGATGCAGGTGGATGCCAACTTCATCAACGACTATTTTGACTTCAAGAAAGGTACCGACCGCGAAGACCGTCTGGGTCCCGAACGTGCGTGTGCTCAGGGGTGGATTACCCCTCGTGCCATGCAGATAGGCATCGTGGTCACCACGTTCCTTTCCTGCTGTGTCGGCATCCTGATTCTGCTGTGGCACATGCAGTTCGAACTCATCATTGTCGGCATCCTTTGTGTCGTGTTCTGCTTCCTCTACACCACACGCCTCTCCTACCTGGGGTGGGGCGACGTGCTCGTTCTTGTTTTCTTCGGCATCGTTCCTGTTGTCTTCACATACTATGTGATGACCAATGGCGATTTCTCCTCGCCACTTGGAGAGGGCAGGGTGGAGGCTTCTGTCATCCTTGCCAGTTTGGCTATGGGCTTGGCAACCGACAACCTCCTGATGGTCAACAACTACCGTGACCGCAATCAAGACCGCATCAGCGGCAAGCGTACCCTTGTGGTGCGTACCATCGACCGCCAGATAAAGAAACATGGAACCCAACAAGGGCAACTGAGAGGTGAACGCATCTGCCGTGCCTACTATCTCTGGATTGGCATCCTCGCCACGCTTCTTGCCTTCATCTCCCTCTTCCTGTTCCCCTTTTCCAACTGGCAGCATCAAGCGGAAGATGCTTCATCCTTCACGTTCCACGCTTCATTTTTCCTCCTCCTCATCTATCTCCTCCTCCATCTTCTTGCCTACAGCAAACTCAAGAAACTGGACGGCAAAGCCCTCAATCAAGTCCTCGGCACCACCGCCCGCAACATCTTCCTGTTCGGCCTCCTCTTGGCTGCCAGCGTGCTTCTGTCGTGACATAATCAACCGAATAAACGCTGATGAAACGACTCTGCAAACTCATCTCCGACTATATGGGCGTGCTGGTGCTCGTGGCGGCAGTTGTGGCGCTCGTCATGCCCGGTGCGTTCAGCGGCGTCAAGCCGACGGTCATCAACTATATGCTGGGCGTGGTGATGTTCGGCATGGGACTGACGCTGAACTTGCACGACTTCAAAATCGTGTTCAGCCGACCGAAGGATGTCGTCATAGGCTGCGTGGCGCAGTTCACCATCATGCCGCTGCTGGCATGGGGGCTGTCGCGGATGTTCGCCCTCGACGAGGCACTGGCACTGGGCGTGGTGCTCGTGGGCTGCTGTCCCGGTGGCACGGCATCGAACGTAATCACCTATCTGGCAAAGGGAGACCTGGCACTTAGCGTGGGCATGACGGGCGTCTCCACTCTGCTGGCCCCGCTGCTGACACCCCTGCTGACATGGGCATTGGCAGGGAAAAGTGTGGAGGTCGATGTAGTCAGCATGTTCCTCAGCATCCTATGGGTGGTTATTCTACCTATCGTTATTGGCTTGTTGGTGAAAT
>CALAVF010000250.1 GCA_937892315.1 uncultured Prevotellaceae bacterium
CCGTACCTTTGCATCGTCTTCCTGAAAGAAGGGGGGACGGCAAGTAAACAAATTTATTCATTCCAGAGTGAACGCGACGGAGGTCTCGCGAGACTTGGGTGGCCACCCTTTCGGATGCTTCGCTCGCTTAAAAAAACTCAAGGAACATGAAAAAGAAAGTGACTATTGAAAATGAAGCAGGGGTGATGAGTGCCCTGAAGGACGCGAAGAGAGTGGAAGGTGTCTTGTATGTGGACAAGGTGACGGGACAACTGACATTCAAGGGTTATAACCGGCTGCCGAAGGGGATGCGGACGCCTGACAGGGTGGTGTGCCATCTGGAGCACGGGTGGCTGAAGGAGTCGCCGCGGCGGTACAAGTTCTACAGCAGCGTGAAGAAGGTGCTGGGCAGCGTGACGGTGGTGAGCGTGATGCAGCGTGAGTTGGGATGTGCGGAGATGGCGTTGTATGAGGAATGAACGGCAGAGTTTCTGCGTATTTCTGCGTGAACTTGTGTTGTAATGTCACGCAGGAATCGCGGAAATGCGGCAGAAAAAGGGAGCGTGTAAAACAAATGATGTGAAGAGTAAAAAACTTAACAAAACTCAACTTTCGGAAGTTATCGCTTCGCTCGAAGTTAAAGAAGTTAGAGAAGTTAAAGACGATACCAATTGCGGGGCTGCATCACATACGTCTTTAACTTCGAGCGAAGCGATAACTTCTCTAACTTCTTTAACTTCAAAGGGGGACAAACTCCCGAAACTTAAATTAACAAAAACAAAAAAATGAAGATGACATTGGATATTTATTCGAGCAACAAGAGCGTGAAGCCTGTGTTTCGGGCTTCGTCGTGGGCGGACTTGGTGAACTTCCTGGAGGAGAACAGGGTGATTGCCGAGGCGTGCCAGAAAATCAGAGAGACGGGTGACAAGAGCCACAAGAATCGGTTGCCGGCGATGATGCCGATGGGCACGGTGGGCGACAAGACGAGGAAGAAGGAGAACTGTGTGCCGACGGGGCTGGTGATGGTGGATATAGACGCTCCTGTCTCTGCCTCCCCCGAGGGTGGAGGGGAGCCGTTCGGAGCGGTGGTGAAAGCGTTTGTGAAGGAGAAGGAGGATGTGCTGAGGATGCTGGGCATCCGTCTCATCCACATCACTCCCTCGGGCAAGGGGCTGAGAATCATCCTGCCTTGTCTGCCAGAGGGCATGGAGGCAACGGTTGAGAAGGTGGACAGGGAGTTGGCTCTTGAGCGGTTTGGGAAGGTTGACCCTGCCTGCAAGGATTTGAGCCGATTGTCATACCTGGTGCCTACGGATTATATGCTGTGGGAGAACGGTCTGTTTGACGAGGTGCCTGTGGAGAGTGTGGAGGCGATGAAGCGGCTTCAGTTTACGGGCACGTTCAACAAGGAGCAGCCCACGCTGGTGCAGATGGGCGACATTGCCCAGAGCGACGAGAAGTGGCGTGACTTTGCGTATAACGGGAAGCCTGTGAGGGAGATTGCTGCCGAGTATGTGGAGGCGACGGGTGGCGAACCTGAGGTGGGGATGAGGCACACGTGCTACAATGAGTTGGTGACGCTGTTTCGGAACATCTGCGACAATAACCCGAGGATTGTTCATGCTGTGCTGCCGAAGTTTGGCAATGGCGACGATGAGACGTGGCGGCAATGCGAGGGGCTGTGTATGTCGAACAGGTCGAGCCAGATTCC
>CALAVF010000251.1 GCA_937892315.1 uncultured Prevotellaceae bacterium
AGACGTGGCGGCAATGCGAGGGGCTGTGTATGTCGAACAGGTCGAGCCAGATTCCGCTGAAGTTGTACATCTTCCTGAAGGACAGGGGGTATCTGGCGGAAAGGCTGGTGAAGACTGCCGAGACGAAGGAGATGGAGGTGGAGGCTGTGCCGCCGATGCCGAAGTTGCCGCCTGTGTTCAGACAGTATGTGAATGCGGCTCCGCCTGACTTCAAGTTGCCTACGGTGGTGGCTCTGCTGCCGATTCTGGGCACGCTGACGAGCCACCTGAGGGCGAAGTATTTTGACGACACGGTGCAGAGCACGGAGTTTATCAGTCTGCTGTTTGCTCCGCCTTCGAGCGGCAAGAGTTTCATCAAGCGGCTGTCGGTGCTGCTGGAGAACCTGAGGGACAGGGATGTGCTGGCGAACGCGAGGGAGGAGATGTATGCGCGGAAGGAGCGTCGGAAGGGTGCGAACGACAGGGGGGATGAGCAGCCGAGGGTGAGCGTGAGGATTGTGAAGCCGCTGATTTCGGTGCCTGAACTGCTGACGAAGATGCGGAACAATGAGGGGCATCACATGTATATCGAGGCGGAGGAACTGGACACGTTCAACAAGGGCAACAAGGGTGCTGGCGGCGACAAGAGCGACTTGTGGCGTGTGACGTGGGACAACGGATGGTATGGGCAATACTACAAGAGCGTGAACACGTTCAAGGGCGAGGTGCAGATGTTCTTGAACCTCCTCTTCACGGGCACGCAGGACCAGGTGGACAGGTTCTTCAAGAACGTGGAGGACGGGCTGGTGACGAGATTCTCGGTGTGTCCGATTGAGAACCAGCAGTATGCGAAGTTTGTGCCGTGGAAGAAGTTCTCGAAGCAGGACGAACAGCAGGTGCGGAACATCTTGGCTCGGCTGGAGGTGAAGAACTACAAGGTGCCGCTGAGGTTTGACAAGCGGGAACTCATCGATGTGAAGGAGGATGAGTTTGACGAGGTGGTGCCTTGGCAGTATGAGTTTCAGCCGCTGGAGGAGGCAGACATGTCGTTTCTGTATGAGCCTCTGCTGGACTTTCTGGAGGAGGAGCGTCTGAAGGCGGTGAGCGAGGTGAACCCTGCGAGGGATGTGTTCAGGCGGCGTGCGGCTGTGAAGGGTTTCAGGCTGGGTCTGCTCTGCTACGGGTTGTACAAGGAGGTGGGGAAGCGTGAGCGTGCCGTCATCACGGACTTTGTGAAGTGGTTCTGCCGTGCGGACTTGAGGAACTCGCTGCTGCAGTTTGGGAAGCGGTATAATGACTTGCAGGAGGTGGCGAACCGAGAGCGGAGCGGAATCAGGGCGGAGAGCATTTATCACTCGCTGCCGACGGAGTTCACTCGGGCGGATGTGAGGCTGCGTCTGCAGAGGGCGTTCATGAAGAGTCCTGCACGAAAAATCATCTCGATTTGGCTGACGAACAAGTTGATCAGGAAGGTGGGTGTGGACATGTATCAAAAGACTTCCTCCGACTCCCCCTCGTAAGGGGGGGGAGCCACGGGGGGAACTCAAAAACTTAAAAACTCAAAAAAACTTACGAACTTAAAAACTTAAAAAAACTATGTTACACGTACATGTATTGAGATTGTCGGGCGACAATGTGTCCACGCTGGGTAAGATGTGGATTGAGGGTGAGCCGATGTTCCGTTGCAAGACGGAGGAGAAGCCGTTGCAGGAGTTTGCCCACCTGCAGAAGTTGAAGTGTGCCCTGCCTGATGGCGACTATGTGGGTTGCATCAAGATGGTGGGGAGGTTTTGCACGCTGGGAATCCTGAAGGGTGGTTTCTACTCGATGGCGAGGTTTGGGGATGCTCCGCTGGGGTCGATGCCGCTGGGGTCGGTGAGGATGTTCTCGAACAGGGCTGACACGAAGGAACTGCTGTCGGAGTATCTGTTTCAGATGATGGCGAAGGGCTTCACGAGCCAGCCTCGTCCGAAGCGGGGTGACATTCAGATTCACATTCGGACGGACAAGGACTTTGAGTACACTCCAAGGGAGGAGGAAAAGGATGGGTATGACTTCAATCTGGACGATGATTATGTGTAGATGCGATTGACTACCTGGGTGTGTTGCCAAGAAGGTGCAAGGTGTGATTTTGTCCTTTTGTCCTTTTGTCCTTTTGTCTTTTTGTGACTTTTTTGCTTTTCTTGTGCTGGAAAAGTGAAAAAAGGGGCGTTTTATTTGGTGCTGTGTGATTTTTGTGTTATCTTTGCAGCGAAATTGAATGAGGGGACTGAAAAGTTCCCTCTTTTGATTCTTTGGAGAGAATGTAATTTTTTTGGTTTAGATACATATTACAGATTTTTTTATGATTGACAAGAACAAAGTGAGGGACTTGGCTAACGAGTGGCTGGAAGGCAAGGAGTATTTCTTGGTGGATGCCTCGGTGGATGCCGACAATAAAATCACTGTGGAGATTGACCACAAGGATGGTGTATGGATTGAGGACTGCTGCGAACTGAGCCGCTTCATCGAGGAGCACTTCGACCGCGACGTGGAGGACTTCGAACTGGAGGTGGGCTCGGCTGGTATCGGTCAGCCTTTCAAGGTGCTGCAGCAGTACATCAACTCGGTGGGCTATGACGTGGAGGTGCTGACGGCTGAGGGGAAGAAGATGGAGGGCTGCCTGAAGTGTGCCGACGAGCAGGGCTTTGTGGTGACGGTGCAGGAGAAGCAGCGGCTGGAGGGCAAGAAGCGTCCGCAGATGGTGGAGGTGGATAAGGCCTTCGGCTATGGGGATGTGAAGTGGGTGAAGAGCATCATTGATTTTAAGTAGGAGAAAAATTAAAAAACGAAGATAATGGCAAAGAAAAATCCAGAACGTGTGAACTTGATTGACACCTTTAAGGACTTCAAGGAAACGAAGAACATTGACAGGACAACGCTGGTCAGTGTGATTGAGGACAGTTTTCGCAGTGTGCTGCAGAAGACGTATGGCTCTGACGAGAATTTTGACGTGATTGTGAACCCTGACAAGGGTGACTTTGAGATTTACCGCAACCGTGTGGTGGTGGAGGATGGTGCCGTGCAGAACGACAACGCTGAAATCAGCCTGACGGATGCCCAGAAGATAGACGCGGACTATGAGGTGGGCGAAGAGGTGAGCGAGCGTGTGGAGTTTGCGAAGTTTGGCAGACGTGCCATCCTGACGCTGCGTCAGACGATGGCGAGCAAGATTCTGGACCTGGAGCATGACAACCTGTACAACAAGTATGTGGACAAGGTGGGTCAGATTGTGAGCGGCGAGGTGTACCAGATTTGGAAGCGTGAGATGCTGCTGCTGGACGACGAGGGCAATGAGTTGCTGCTGCCGAAGAGCGAGCAGATTCCTGGCGACTTCTTCCGCAAGGGCGAGGCTGCCCGTGCGGTGGTGCTGAGGGTGGACAACCTGAACAACAACCCGAAGATTATCCTTTCGCGTACTTCGCCAGAGTTCCTGAAGCGTCTGCTGGAGCAGGAGGTGCCTGAGATTAACGATGGTCTCATCACGGTGCAGCGTATTGCCCGCATTCCTGGCGAAAGGGCGAAGATTGCGGTGGAGAGTTACCACGAGCGTATCGACCCTGTGGGTGCCTGTGTGGGTGTGAAGGGTAGCCGTATTCACGGCATCGTGCGTGAGTTGCACAACGAGAATATCGACGTGATCAATTACACGAGCAACATCAAGTTGTTCATTCAGCGTTCGTTGAGTCCTGCGGCGGTGTCTTCCATCACGCTGGACGAGGAGAAGAAGAAGGCTGAGGTGTATTTGCAGCCTGACCAGGTGAGTCTTGCCATCGGTAAGAATGGCGACAACATCAAGTTGGCAAGTATGCTGACGGGTTACACGATTGACGTGTTCCGTGAGTTGAACGGCGAAGAGCCTGACGAGGAGGACATCTATCTGGATGAGTTCAAGGATGAAATCGAGCCTTGGATTATCGAGGCTATCAAGGGCATCGGTCTGGAGACCGCCAAGAGTGTGCTGGGTGCACCTCGTGCGATGCTGGTGGAGAAGGCTGACCTTGAGGAAGACACGGTGGACGAGGTGCTCCGTGTTCTGAAAGCAGAATTTGAAGAATAAGTTCATGTACATGTACATGGTTAATGGTACATAAAAAAAGTATGGCAGTAAGACTGAACAAGGCATTAAAGGAACTGAATGTGGGAATCAACACCGTGGCTGAATTCCTGCAAAAGAAGGGTGCCGCATTGCAAGATGCGACGCCGAATGCGAAAATCACGGACGAACAGTATGACCTGCTGGTGAAGGAGTTTGGTGAGGACATGAAGAAGAATGCCGTCACGAAACAGCAGATTCAAACACAAAAGGAAAAGGAACAGCAGGGGAAGATGGAGCGTCAACAGGCTCTTCGAGAGGAGAGAGAACGCCTTGAACGTGAACGGAAGGCTAAGAAGCCTCAACTGAAGATTGTCGGCAACATCAACGACCTGAACAAACCTGCCAAGAAGGAGGAACCAGCCGTGGTGGTGGAGGAGGCTCCGAAACAAGAGGAGGAGAAGCCCGTAGTGGCGGAAACGCCAGCCCCACAGGTGGATACGCCGAAGCAGGAGGATGCTCCCGTCGCTGAGGAGCCGCAGCAGCCAGTCGAGGAGGTGAAGCCTGCCGCCGTGGTGGACGAGGCTCCTGAAGAGCCTGTGCAGAAACCTGCCGAACGGGCTCCTGCGGCCAAGAAGAAAAAGCAGAGCCCTGCCGACCGCTTGAAGCAGGACGAGAATGGTGTGTATCATCTGGAGGCTCCCGACGAGGCGGGTGTGCAGTTCAAGCAGGTGGGTTTCATCGACCTGTCGAGCCTGAACAGCAAGACGCGTCCCGACCGCAAGAGCAAGGCTGAACGCCGCAAGGAGCACAAGCAGCAGGCTCAGCAGCAGGCTGCCACCGCTCAGGGCGGCACTGGTGCCCAGCAGGGTCAGGGCGAGCAGGGTTCTGGCAAGAAGAAAAAGCGTAACCGCATCAACACGAACAAGGTGGACATTGACGCGGCTGCCAAGCAGAACAGCGGCCAGAAGCCTGGCAAGCATCAGGGTGGTGCTCAGCCTAATCAGCAGAAGAACCAACAGGCTCAGCAGCAGGCTCATGGCAAGAAGAAGAACAAGAAGCAGAAGCAGCCTCTGAAGCCGGTGGAACTGAGCGAGGAGGAAGTGGCAAAGCAGGTGAAGGAGACGTTGGCTCGCCTCACAGCCAAGCAGGAGAAGAAGGGCGTGAAGTACCGCAAGGACAAGCGTCAGGCTATCCACGAGCGTATGGTGGAAGAGGAAGCAGCCGAGAATGCAGAGAGCAAGGTGCTGAAACTGACTGAGTTCGTGACTGCCAACGAACTTGCCACGATGATGGATGTGCCTGTGACGAAGGTCATCGGAACCTGTATGTCTATCGGCATGATGGTGAGCATCAATCAGCGTCTGGACGCCGAGACCATCAACATCGTTGCCGAAGAGTTTGGCTACACGACCACGTATGTGTCTGAGGAAGTATCTCATGCCATCGAAGAAGTGGCTGACAAGGAGGAAGACCTGGTGCGTCGTGCTCCTATCATCACGGTGATGGGTCACGTTGACCACGGTAAGACTTCGCTGCTCGACTATATCCGCAACACGAACGTGATTGCGGGCGAGGCAGGTGGTATCACGCAGCACATCGGTGCCTACAACGTGAAGATGAAGGACGGTCGCCGCATCACTTTCCTCGACACGCCGGGTCACGAGGCGTTCACCGCCATGCGTGCCCGTGGTGCGAAGGTGACGGACATCGCCATCATCATCGTGGCTGCCGACGACGACATCATGCCTCAGACGAAGGAGGCGATTGCTCACGCTCAGGCGGCAGGTGTGCCGATGGTGTTTGCGATCAACAAGATTGATAAGCCAGGAGCCAATCCTGACAAGATAAAGGAACAACTCGCCAATATGAACCTGCTGGTGGAGGAGTGGGGCGGCAAGTATCAGAGTCAGGACATCAGTGCCAAGAAGGGCATCGGTGTGGAAGAACTGATGGATAAGGTGCTGCTCGAAGCCGAGATGCTCGACCTGAAGGCAAACCCCGACCGCAAGGCGACTGGCTCGGTGATTGAGTCAACGCTCGACAAGGGTCGTGGCTATGTGGCGACGGTGCTGGTGCAGAACGGTACGCTGCATCAGGGCGACATCGTGCTGGCAGGTACTCACTACGGCCGTGTGAAGGCGATGTTCAACGAACGTGGTCAACGCATTCAGCAGGCACTCCCTGCCGAACCAGCCGTGATTCTGGGCCTGAACGGTGCTCCGACTGCCGGCGACACCTTCCACGTGATGGAGACGGAGCAGGAGGCTCGCGACATCTGCAACAAGCGTGAGCAACTGAAGCGTGAGCAGGGTCTTCGCACCCAGACACGTCTGACGCTCGACGAGTTGGGCAGACGTATCGCTCTGGGCGACTTCAAGGAGTTGAACCTTGTGGTGAAGGGCGACGTGGACGGCTCTATCGAGGCTCTGTCCGACTCGCTCATCAAACTCTCGACGGAGAAGATTCAGGTCAATGTCATCCACAAGGCAGTGGGTCAAATCAGCGAGAACGATGTGGAGTTGGCACACGCTTCGGAGAACGTCATCATCATTGGTTTCCAGGTGCGTCCATCGGCTGCCGCACGCCGCTTGGCAGAGCAGTATGGTGTGGACATTCGCCTCTACTCCATCATCTACGACGCCATCGAAGAGGTGAAGGATGCGATGGAGGGCATGTTGGCTCCGACGCTGAAGGAGGAAGTCACGGCCGAGGTGGAAGTGCGTCAGGTTTACCGCATCACGAAGGTGGGCACCGTGGCAGGTTGCTGGGTGACGGAAGGCAAGGTGCATCGCTCGGACAAGATTCGTGTGATTCGCGACGGCATCGTTGTTCACACAGGCGAAATTCTTGCCCTGAAACGCTTCAAGGACGACGTGAAGGAAGTGGGTCGCGATTTCGAATGCGGTATCTCTATCGTGAACTTCAACGATATTCGTGAAGGCGACATGCTGGAGACATACACGGAAGTGGAAGTAAAGGCTAAATTGTAAATGGAAATACTGATATGTTTTGTCCTCTTGATTGGAGCCATCATGGGCTTCAATCAAGGGGCTTTCAAACAGATAGCACATTTTCTGGGCATCGCCTTGGGATTGCTCATCGCGGCAACGCTCTACCATCAGTTTGGTGACTTCTTGGCCGACAAGACGGGAGCCAGCATCGGCTTCGGACGTGTCATCGCCTTTGTGGTCATCGTCATTGTGGTGCCGATCGCCTTGGGATGGATAGCCGCCTTCTTGACGGAGTTCTTCAAGAAGTTGAAACTCAACTTCCTCAATCGCATCATCGGTGCGGTGGTAGGCGTGGTGGGTTACGGCTTGATACTCAGCGTGGCGTTCAACCTGCTCGACTTCGTGGCGAGCAACGCAGGTTTCAAGCCCTATAAGTTGGATCGTCGGGTGCCGTTGTACTACACGATGAAGCACATCACCCAACCTGTCATTCCTGACATCCTGCTCGTGACGGACTCGACGGAGGTGGAGAGTGGCATGGAGCCGAAGTATGGCTTGAAACCTGTGGTGAACAAGGCAACAGAAAAGATTATCCCATCGAAGAAAGAGCATGAGTGAATCGAATGAGTTTGTGCGGCGGGTGGCGGAGAAGAAATATGAGTTTGGCTTCACCACCGATGTACATACCGAAATCATCGAGAAAGGTCTTAATGAGGACGTGATACGCCTCATCTCCCAGAAGAAGGCAGAGCCGGAGTGGTTGCTCCAGTTCCGCCTTGATGCTTATCGCTATTGGCTGATGCAGACACAACCCGCCTGGGGACATGTGCATCTGCCTGAGATTGACTATCAGGCCATCTCCTACTATGCCGACCCTACCGCCAACAGCAAGAAGGGGCCCAAGAGTGTGGAGGAGATTGACCCCGAACTGATGAAGACCTTCGACAAGTTGGGCATCCCCCTGGAGGAACGGCTTGCCCTCTCAGGCACAGCCGTCGATGCCGTGATGGATTCGGTGTCGGTGAAGACCACCTTCAAGGAAAAACTCTCGGAGAAAGGCATCATCTTCTGCTCCATCAGCGAGGCGGTGCGTCAGTATCCCGATTTGGTACGCCAGTATCTGGGCAGCGTTGTGCCTCCCAAGGACAACTACTTCGCCGCCCTCAACAGTGCCGTGTTCTCCGATGGCTCCTTTGTCTATATCCCCAAGAACACCCGCTGTCCGATGGAACTTTCCACCTACTTCCGCATCAATGCCAGGAACACGGGGCAGTTTGAGCGTACCCTTATCGTGTGTGACGAGGGTTCCTACGTGTCTTATCTGGAAGGCTGCACGGCTCCGATGCGAGACGAGAATCAACTTCATGCTGCCATCGTGGAAATCGTGGTGATGGATAATGCCGAGGTGAAGTATTCGACGGTGCAGAACTGGTATCCTGGCGATGCCGAAGGACGAGGCGGCGTGCTGAACCTCGTGACGAAGCGTGGCGACCTCAGGGGTGTGAACAGCAAACTCTCGTGGACACAGGTGGAGACGGGTTCCGCCATCACGTGGAAGTACCCCTCTTGTGTGCTGAGGGGTGACAACAGTCAGGCAGAGTTCTATTCTGTGGCTGTGACCAACCATCATCAGGAGGCAGACACGGGCACGAAGATGATACATCTGGGCAAGAACACCCGTTCCACCATCATTTCCAAAGGTATCTCGGCAGGTCAGTCGCAGAACTCCTATCGAGGTTTGGTGAGAGTGGGTAAACATGCTGACGGGGCACGCAACTACTCGTCGTGCGACTCCCTGCTGTTGGGCAGCGAGTGTGGGGCACATACGTTCCCCTACATGGACATCCACAACAACACTGCCACCGTGGAACACGAAGCCACCACTTCGAAAATCAACGAGGATCAACTCTTCTATTGTAACCAACGAGGCATCTCCACTGAGGAAGCCGTGGGGCTTATTGTCAACGGTTATGCCAAGGAGGTCATCAACAAATTGCCGATGGAGTTTGCGGTGGAGGCACAGAAACTGCTTAGCGTTTCCCTCGAAGGAACCGTTGGATAAAAGAAATTGTACATTGTAAATGGTAAATTGTACATGACATTATGTTAGACATTAGGAACTTACACGCCAAAGTAGGCGAAAAAGAAATATTGAAGGGTGTCAATCTGACCATCAAGGATGGTGAGATTCACGCTTTGATGGGCACCAATGGTGCAGGCAAATCGACCCTGAGCAATGTCATCGTCGGCAACCCTGCATACGAGGTGACAGAGGGAACTATCACCTTCAATGGAAAGAACCTGCTCGACATGAACACCGAAGAGCGTGCCCATGCTGGCATCTTTATGTCGTTTCAGGCACCCATCGAAATCCCTGGTGTCTCCATGACCAACTTCATGCGAGCCGCCGTCAATGCCCGTCGTGAGGCACAAGGTAAGGAGCCGCTGAAGAGCACGGACTTTCTCAAGGTGATGCGAGAGAAGCGGAAACTCGTTGAGATTGACCAGAAACTGATGAACCGCTCTGTCAACGAAGGCTTCTCTGGTGGCGAGAAGAAGCGTAACGAAATCTTCCAGATGGCGATGCTGGAACCGACCTTCTGCATCCTCGACGAGACGGATTCGGGTCTTGATGTGGATGCCCTCCGCATCGTGGCAGAAGGCTTCAACAAACTCCGCACCGCCGAGACCAGTGCCTTGATTATCACCCACTACCAGCGCCTGCTCGACTACATCCGTCCCGATGTGGTGCATGTGCTCATCGACGGCAAAATCGTCAAGACAGGAGGCTCCGACCTTGCACAAAAGATTGAAGACAACGGATTTGACTGGCTCAAAGAGGAATTGGCATGAACAGCGAACAGCAATACATAGAACTTTACCAAGAGGCAGCCGACACCATCAAGGCTCGCAGTTGCCCTGTGATGAATGCCGTTCGTGACGAGGCTTTTGCCAGATTCCGTCAGGAGGGCTTCCCCTCCAAGAAGGTGGAACGCTACCGTTATACCGACGTGGATGCTGCCTTTGCCCCTAACTACGGCATCTCGCTCTCGCCTCTCACGGTCAAGCCTTCCCCCTATATCTATCATCTGAAGGATGCTCCCGTAGATGTGGCACCCTACTACCACCAAGTGGCAGATGTCGCCGACCCCCTCACCGCTCTCAATACGGCACTCGTACACGATGCCCTGCTGATTTATGTGCCCAAGAATACGCAGGTGGAAGACCCCATCGTGGTGGACAACTGGCTTCGTGGCAACGCTCCCACCATGATGAACCGCCGCGTACTCGTCCTCCTCCAGTCGGGAGCCGAAGCCACCGTCATCATCAACGACCACGCCGCCGACAAGCAGCAGTTCCTCACCACCCAGGTGATGGAAATTGTCTGCCACGACAATAGCCGTCTCGACCTCTACGAAATCGAAGAGACCACCCCCCTGTGCTCGCGATTCTCCAACGTCTATCTGCGTGCAGGGCATGACTGCTCCATCAAGCACAACAGCATTACCCTCTTCAACGGACAGACACGCAACCTCTGCGACGTTTATCTTACGGGCGAGCACACCGAGGTCACCCTCAACGGCTGTGCCATCGGCAGTGGCAAGCAGCGCATCGACAACAATACCCTCATAGACCATCTGGTACCCAACTGCCAATCCAACGAACTCTACAAGTACGTGGTCGATGACCAAGCCGTGGGAGCCTTCGCCGGCAAAATCCTTGTCGAGAAAGACGCTCAGAAGACCGCCTCGCAAGAGACCAATGCCAACCTCTGTGCCTCCTCCGACGCACGGATGTACACCCAACCGATGCTCGAAATCTATGCCGACGACGTGAAATGTGCCCACGGCTCCACCGTCGGCGTGATGGACGAGGCAGCCCTCTTCTACATGCGTCAGCGTGGCATCCCTGAATCCGAAGCCCGCACCCTGCTCAAGAACGCCTTCATGGGTCAGGTGATTGACCAAATCAAGTACGAACCCCTCCGTCAGCGCCTTTACGTCAAGGTCGAAAAACGCTTCCGTGGCGAACTCGACAAGTGCGAAGATTGCCGACTCTGCAAATAAGACACAAACATGTACTCCATCCACGACATACGCAACGACTTCCCCATCCTTTCTCGCGAAGTCTATGGACACCCTCTCGTCTATCTCGACAACGGAGCCACCACCCAGAAACCCCGATGTGTGGTGGAGGCGATGGTGGACGAATACTACAACGTGAATGCCAACGTGCATCGTGGCGTACACTTCCTTTCCCAACAGGCGACCGACCTCCACGAAGCCAGCCGCGAGACAGTCAGGGCGTTTGTCAATGCCCGTTCCACCTCCGAAATCCTCTTCACCCGAGGCACCACCGAAAGCATCAACCTGCTCGCCTTCACCTTTGGCGAAGCCTTCATCCACGAGGGTGATGAAATCCTCATCAGCACCATGGAGCATCACAGCAACATCGTTCCTTGGCAGATGATGTGCCAACGCAAAGGGGCGGTGCTGAAAGTCATCCCCATGACCGACGAGGGCGAACTTCTTATGGATGCCTACGAAACCCTGTTGACCGAACGCACACGCCTCGTCTGTTGCACTCACGTCAGCAATGTGCTCGGCACGGTGAACCCCGTGAAGGAAATCATTCGCATCGCTCATCAGCACGACATCCCCGTCCTCATCGACGGAGCACAATCCGTGCCCCACATGCCCGTCGATGTGCAAGACCTCGATTGTGACTTTTTCGCCTTTTCTGGGCACAAAGTCTATGGCCCCACAGGTGTGGGAGTCCTCTACGGCAAAGAAGCGTGGCTCGACCGTCTTCCCCCCTATCAGGGCGGTGGCGAGATGATCAAGAACGTCACCTTTGAGCACACCACCTACAACGACCTGCCCTACAAGTTCGAGGCAGGTACCCCCGACTATGTCGCCACCCACGCTCTTGCCACAGCCCTTGATTATGTCAGCACCCTCGGTATGGACAACATCTTCCGCCACGAGCAGCAACTCACCCGCTATGCCGTCGAGCAACTTCGCACGATTGACGGCATGACCCTCTTCGGACACACCCGTGGTGCTGCTGACGCTGTCATCTCTTTCCTCGTTCGGAAAGACGGACACTACATCCACCACCTCGACCTCGGCACCCTCCTCGACCGCCTCGGCATCGCCGTCCGCACTGGTCACCACTGTGCAGAACCCCTCATGCACCGCCTCGGCATCGAAGGCACTGTCCGTGCCTCCTTCGCCCTTTACAACACCACTGCCGAAGTCGATGCCCTCGTGGCAGGCATACGACGCGTCGTGCAGATGTTCTAAATCTTTGCTTGAAAGCGTTTTTCCCTACCTTTTTTGTGCTTTTGCCGCAGGTGTTCTTAAAACTAAACTTAGATTTTATAAAATCCAACTTAAATTTTATAAAATTGAACTTGAATTTATATAAATCTAACTTGAATTTTATAAAATCTAAGTTTAGTTTTAAGAGCGACACGAGCAGAAGAGGGTAGAGGAAAGCCGCTTGAGACCTTTGTCCCAAGCGGCTTGAGGTTGTGATGCCGAACAGCGTGGGGTGACGACACCCATTTGTTGATGGCAATGATACCAGTTTGTCAATGGCAACGATACCAGTTTGTCGATGGCAACGAAACCTGTTTGTTGATGGCAACGATGCCACGCTGTGGTTGGCTGTTATACCAATCCGTTCAGATTCCTGCCGATGTCCTGCAAGTCGTTGCGGAGGGAACGAAGCCGTTCAATCACCTCCACCTGCTTGTTCACACCGCCGCCCTTGTCACGCTTAATCATGTCGCGTGCACCTTGCAGGGTCATGCCGCGCTCCTTCACAAGATGATGCACCAGCCGCACCTGTTCGATGTCGTCCTTCGTGTACTGCCGAATGCCGCGACCCGCCTTCTGTGGCTTGATGTTGGGGAACTCTTTTTCCCAGTAGCGGAGCAGGGTTTCCGTCACATTGAATTTCTGTGCCACCTCGCTGATGCTGTAGAACATCTTGAGGTCCTTGTTCTTGTTGAGTGCCATAAGCGGTTGTTATTTTTTCTTGGGGATATTCTTCAGAATCTCAAGGGTGAAGTCGTAGAACTTCTGCACGGTGGGGATGAGGGAGGCCTCGCTTGGAGTGTGAGGGCTGACCAGGGTGGGGCCATAACTTGCCATGTCCATTTCTGGATAGTTCACGCCGATGATGCCGCACTCCAGTCCTGCATGGCAGGCACCGACAATCGGCTTCTTGCCGTAAAGTTTCTCGTAGATGTCTGACATGGAGGCAACCAACGCACTCTTCGGGTTGGGCTGCCAGCCGCTGTAGCCACCCTCGAGCGACACCTTCATGCCTGCCATCGAGAAGCAGCCGACGAGACCGTTGCAGAGGTAGAGTTTCATGCTGTCCTGTGAGGAACGTGCCAGACAGATGACCTCAGCCTTGCCGTCGCCCACGTTGATGATAGCGAGGTTGCTGGACGTTTCCACCAGGTCGGGCATGGATGGTGTGTAACGCAGCACGCCGTCGTGAGCCGCCATCACGGCATTGATGAGGTTCTCCTGAATCTCCTGTGGAACAGCCTTGGCAGGGATGCGGAGGGTGGGGGTTGCGGTGAGTTGGAAACCGTTGGTCTCGATGTCCTTGAACTCCTCGGTGAAGATGGCCTTGCTCTTCTCAATCAGGGCGAGGAACTCAGCCTCCTGTGCCTTTGGCACGAGCACGGTAGCCTCGCATTCGCGTGGGATGGCGTTACGCATGTTGCCGCCATGCCAGTTGACCAGCCATGCCTGCTGGGTGTTGACCGCAGCAAAGAGGATGCGAGCCATCAGTTTGTTGGCGTTGGCACGACCCTTGAAAATCTCGATGCCCGAGTGTCCGCCCAGCAGCCCCTTGATGACAATGTTGTAGCAGAGCATATTGTCGGGATTCACGTTCAGTTCCTGATACTCCATGTTTGCCACCACGTCCATGCCGCCGGCACAGCCAATGGTGATTTCGCCCTCGGTCTCAGAGTCGAGGTTGAGCAGGTACTTGCCTGAAAGTTGACCGCCTTTCAGTTGGAACGCGCCGTCCATGCCTGTCTCTTCGTCGCGGGTGATGAGCACCTCGATGGGACCGTGCTCCACGGTGTCATCCTCGATAATCGCCATGGCGGCAGCCACGCCCATTCCGTCGTCAGCACCGAGGGTCGTGTTGCGGGCGGTTACCCATTCGCCGTCAGATCGGAAGAGCGTCGTGTAGGGAAAGAGTGTAGATCTC
>CALAVF010000252.1 GCA_937892315.1 uncultured Prevotellaceae bacterium
ACATGCCCAGTGAGGTCGCGCGCACCGAGCGATTGTGCAGGCACATCATGGAGGAGGGTCCCACCGCCGAGTCGATTGCCGCGCTGAAGCACCATGTGTGCAGCCTGAACTCCTACATGGGTTTTTGTGTGCACGCCTACAGTTACCGCCAGCGTCGGAAGATGTTCCGCGACGTGCCCAACTTCTGGCAATGTTGCTACGTCAAACGCCGTTTTACGCTGGTGAAGATCCGCAAGAGATACAGTTACGAACGATATTTAATCAAAAAAGACTTAGAAGAATATGAAATGTCAAGGAGAGACCTGCCCCCCGTTGGTGGAGACCCGGCGCGAGATGGGGCAAAACATAAGAACCGTAAACGTGGACGCAAGCGTGATCGCCGAGGGCTGGGAGTGGATCAGCGTGACCCTGCCTCCGGCGGTGTGGGACTACAGTGCGATAGTCGATGCCCTGGTGACCGAGAATTACCCGACCGACAAGATGCAGGCGGTAGTCAACAACTACCTGCTCGACCCGAATGATGAGGATGTGGTCGCCGAGTTCAACGAGATGCAGGAGTGGCGCAAACACGCCAAGGCGATAGCCAAGGAACTGTTGGAGTCCTATCCGTAGCCACATGGACAGGGGGCAAAGAAAAAGCCCCCAGCCCTGCAATCTGTCGTTCTACTTACAAAATTACACCCACATCGGGAGAGGCTGGAGGCATGAGCCTTCTTCCTCCCGAAATGGGTGTAATTTTATTTTTGTAAGTAGAACACCGCAAAGGTACAAAATATTTTTGAAATGACACTATTTGAGGCTCTATCAATCAACAAAGAGATGCTTAACCGGCTGCAGGAGTTCGGTGCCAAGCCTGATGATTGCCGGTACATCGACCTCTACCGTGACTATCAGTCGATGCGCGAGGGGGGGAGAAAGTGACCTATATCGTCACCGTGCTGAGTGAGCGGTATCATGTGAGTGAGCGCAAGGTCTATAGCCTGGTTAAACGTTTTGGGCAGAACTGCAAGGTCGGTGCAGTGTGAATGCCCGGCTTGATGCTGCATGGTTGGCAAGAAAAACCGACCTTTGCTGCATGGAAACGAAAAAACTATACCTGTCGGCACCGCTTCCTTTCGTGGGTCAGAAGCGGAACTTTGCCAAGCCGTTCATGCAGGTGCTCGAGCAGTACCCGGACGGCACCACTTTTGTTGACCTGTTCGGCGGCAGCGGTTTGCTGTCGCATATCGCCAAACGTCAGAAGCCA
>CALAVF010000253.1 GCA_937892315.1 uncultured Prevotellaceae bacterium
CCGAGGAGTACATCTCCATCAACTACACAGAGATTCCTGCCGAGCAGTGGAAGGACGAGGTCTTCGACAAGGAAATCCGACCCAATATCGGCAAACTCGCCAAAGACCCCGGCTACGATATGTAATAACCTTTATTAAAATTTTATCCATCATGATCAGACTTAACGCATTTTTCCGCTTGAAGGAAGGCGTCAGCACCGAGGACGTGCTGGCCATCACCAACGAACTCGTAGCCAAAAGCCGTCAGGACGAAGGCAACAAAGGCTACGACCTCTACCAAAGCACTACCAACCCGCGCGTGTTCATGTTCTGTGAGAGTTGGGAAAGCCAGGAAGCACTTGACAAGCATTCCACAGCCCCTCACTTCACTTCTGCTGTGCCTGCTCTGGGTGCCTTGACAGCCGACGGCCTCAGCATCGAACGCTTCGAGAAGTAATCCACATGGACCTGTTTGAACTCATCCGTTATCGCCGCTCCATCCGCAAGTACGAGGAGCGGCAGATTCCCAAGGCTGACTTGGAACGCATCATCGAGGCAGGTCTTTATGCCCCCAATGCAGGAGGCGGTCAGCGCAGCATGATAGTTGCTCTGCACGACCCGAAACTGACCGAGACCATCGGAAAGATGAACGTCGGGAAACTCGACAGAAGCCGCTTGGCAGGCAGTTTCGTGTCCAAGGAGCAACCCAGCATCATCGACGACCCCACCATCAAGAGCGGCTTCTACGGTGCCCCTACGGTGTGCGTCATCTTCGCCCAAGGCAATTTCCTCTATAGCATCCCCGATGCCTTCTGCTGTGCGGAAAATATGGTGCTGGCAGCCACCGAACTCGGCATCAGTTCCTGCATCATTGCCCGTGGCGAAGATACTTTCGACAGCGATTACGGCCACCAATTGATGTACGAGTGGGGAGTCCCATACGGCTATGTCGCTCGCTGCTTCGTGCTTTTAGGCTATTGCAAAGGCGACTATCCGACGGAGAAGCCCCGCAAGCAGGAAAGATATCACATTATTGAAAGTGAAACATTATGACGAAGAATCAAGTTACCGACCCCATCTTTCCACAATGCCCTGTTCGCAACGTCATCAGCCGACTGGGTGACAAGTGGTCAGCCCTCGTCCTCCTATCTCTCGACGAGAAACACCCCACTCCCCTCCGCTATAAAGACTTGCAGCAAGCCATTCCTGACATCTCCCAGAAGATGCTCAGCCTAACCCTCCAAGCCCTCGAAGCCGACGGCATGGTCATCCGTCAGGCATACGCTGAAGTGCCACCCCGAGTGGAGTACACCCTTACCCCTCGTGCCCTCTCCTTCATGCCGCACCTCCACGCCCTCGTCGGTTGGGCACTCGACAACCTCAGTGGCATCGTAAAAGACCGCGAAGCCTTCAAGAACAGGAAAGCCTAAACGCTGACGAAAAGGGCCGCACAAACACGAAAAGAGAAAAACGAGGCGTACGTTCTTCACATTTTTTAGGAGAAAAAGAAAGAGAATGTAAAAAATATTGTATCTTTGTATCCTAAATTATCACGACAGACGGACGTATGCTTGGAACTATTGTCAATACCGCCACGATTGTTGCAGGAGCCGTGATGGGTTCCTGCCTGAAACGTGGCATCAAGCCGCAGTATCAGCAAGCCCTGTTCAATGCGATGGGGTTGTGCTCGCTGGCGTTGGGATTTAATGCCTTTTGTCAGAACATGCCCAAGAGCCACTATCCCGTGCTGTTCATTGTGAGTTTGGCTTTAGGGTCACTCTTGGGGTTCATGCTGAAACTGGATGAACGGTTTAAGAAGTTAGTGGACAGAAAGAAAAAGAAAGATGCGGCTGCTCCGCTCTCCGAGGGCCTTTCTACGGGCATCCTGCTGTATTGCATCGGCACATTCTCGATGGTGGGGCCTGTGCTGAGTGCGTTGTATGGCGACAACACCTACTTATATACGAATGCGACGCTTGACCTCATCACGTCGGCTGTGCTTGCCACCACGTATGGCATCGGGATGGTGTGGGCGGCTCCTGTGCTGTTCTGCTGGCAGGGGATGTTTTATCTGATTGCAAAGTTGTCGGCAGATGCCATCACGGACGAGATTCGCACGGAACTTTGCATCGTGGGAGGCGTCTTGATTGCCGCATCGGGCTTGAGCATTCTGAAAATCAAGGATTGCAAAACCATCAATATGCTGCCGGCATTCGTGGTGATTATCGTGTTTTTTGTGGTGAAAAAACTGCTGGGGCTTTGATGTAACATAAGCGAAAAAAGATGTTGCAAAGAACTTTGGGAGGACAGAAAAATATTTGTACCTTTGTAACCCAAACAACCAACCATCTAATCACCTATTATGAATAAAAGACTTCTATCTATCACTTTGGCGGCAAGCCTCTTGTTTGCCACAAAAACCAAAGCACAAAGCGAAATCTATCCGCAGCACTTCGACCTGAGCGAAGTGACGCTCCTTGATGGTCCGATGAAGACCATGATGGACATTAACGACGAACTGCTGCTGAAGTACGACGCCGACCGACTGATGACACCGTTTATCCGTCAGGCAGGACTCTCGAAGAACGCCTCTTCCAAGTACAATGGCTGGGAGACTGCACACCCCTCTTTCAGCAACTGGGGACAGAAGGACTGGAGCCTCGAAGGGCATGTGGGCGGACACTATGTGACGGCACTTGCCTTGGCTTACGCTGCTACCAACGATGCCAACATGAAGGCGAAGATGAAGGATCGGCTCGATTACTGCCTTGCCATCATGAAGGACTGCCAAGATGCCTACAAGGACAACACGAAGGGCATGAAGGGCTTCATCGGCGGACAACCCATCAACCAGATTTGGACAGGGCTGTATGCGAAAGACCTCACAGAGTTCAGAAAATATGGCGGATGGGTGCCTTTCTACTGTCAGCACAAGGTGTTGGCAGGTTTGCGTGACGCCTATCTTTATACGGGCAGTTCGCTGGCAAAGGAGATGTTTCGCGGGCTTTCTGACTGGAGCGTGAACGTGGTGAGCAACCTCACAGACGACGAGATGCAGCAGGTGCTCGGATGGGAGCATGGCGGCATGAACGAGACGCTGGTGGATGCCTATAAAATCTTTGGCGACAAGAAGTATCTGGACGGGGCAAAGAAGTATAGCCACCGACAGATGATTGACGGAATGAAGGCTTTCAACGCCACCTTCCTCGACGGCAAGCACGCTAACACGCAGGTGCCCAAGTACATCGGCTTTGAACGTGCGTGGCAGGAGGACAAGACGCTGAAGGACTATCGCAACGCCGTGCTGAATTTCTGGACGGATGTGGCGCAGAACCGCACCGTCTGCATTGGTGGCAACTCCATCAGCGAGCACTTCCAGAGCCATCAGAACGGTGACCGATACATCAACAATCTTGAAGGTCCAGAGTCGTGCAACTCGAACAACATGTTGAAACTCTCAGAAGACCTCTTCGACGACACGCACGATGCTCGATATGCCGACTTCTATGAGGCAACGATGTGGAACCACATCATGTCCACACAAGACCCTCAAACGGGTGGCTACGTGTATTTCACCACCCTTCGTCCACAGGCTTACCGCATCTATTCGCAGGTGAATCAGGGCATGTGGTGCTGTGTGGGCACGGGCATGGAGAACCACAGCAAGTACGGGCACTTCATCTACACGCACAGCACGACGAACGACACGTTGTATGTCAACCTCTTCACGGCATCGGAACTGAACAGCAAGAAGTTCGGCATCCGTCAGGAAACCAACTTCCCTTACGAGCAGAAGACCCGACTGACCATCACGAAGGCAGGAACGTTCACGCTCGCCATCCGCAAGCCTGCATGGACAAGTGCTGACGGCAAAGCAAGTTACACGCATGAAACGAAGAAGTGGAAGAAGGGCGATGTGGTAGAAGTTGACCTGCCCATGTCGCTCCGCTATGAGGAATGCCCTGACTATGGCAGTTACATTGCTTTAAAGTATGGCCCTATCCTTTTGGCTGCCCGCACGGAGACGGAAGCACAATTGCAGAACGAATACGGCGGCGAGGGCAGAATGGATCACTCTCCGGGTGCTCGTGCCAGCGTGAAGCCCCTTTCCTCCGCTCCTCTGCTGGTAGGGGACCGCTCCACGGTGCTCCAAAACATCAAGGAGAACGACCTTTCTAAACTGCTCTTCACACTCACGACCACGAACAAGGAGGACATCACCCTCGAACCTTTCTACGGCATTCAGCACAGCCGCTACTCTTGCTACTTCTTCCAAGGCACACAAGAGGAGTACAACAACTCGGAAATGGGCAGGAAAGATGCGGAAGAAGCCGCACTCTTGGCTCGCACACTCGACTTTGTTGCTACAGGTGAGCAGCAGAGCGAGGCAGGACACGAGGCAAGTTACTCCGTCGGTTCGACCAAGGGCAGTTACAACGGCGAATATTATCGAGACGCACAAGCCAACGGTTATGTACAATACTCATTGGAAAATAAAGACGGTGCTACCACTAACGTCTCCATCATGCTCCGTTTCACCACAGCCGATCATGGGCGAAAGGCGACTATTTATATAGATAATGAAAGGATTGCGAACGTTGCCATTCCAACGGCTGTGAAAAATGCAGAAAACGGTTTCTACAACGTGGAATACCGCATTCCTGACGAACTGCTGATGGACAAGAATGGCAAGGTGAAGCAAAAACTCGTCTTCAAGATGGTGGCATCTCCCGAAACGCTCATGCCAGGGCTTTACTACCTCCGACTGATGAAGGATTTCGGAGGAACATCCCAAACTGTTGGCATCCTTGACTACCCTATCCTTCCTGGCACCAACAATCCTATCATCCCTCCAACCAACTCGGCTGGAGGGATTTTTGACCTCTCAGGTCAATCAGTCACAATTCCCTTTCCTAACCGCATTTACTTGAGGAACGGGAAGAAAATCCTTATCCGATAATTTTCCTTGTGGCTTCGGCATTATTTGCCCGAAGTCTCCATGACAAAGTTAACTGCTGGCACCCATTCACGAACCGTCTTGTAAGGCTGCAAGGTGTGGTCATCGATGGAAATGGTCAAACGGTCAGCATCCACCTTGAAACGGTTAACAAGAGCGTCTCTGACCGTCTCTGCACGCTTCTGTGCAAGGTGACAGTGGAACTCCATGTCTTCATCGCCAAGAACGTCAGGATGACCCACGATATTAAGCCGCACCTCTGGATGTGCTTTGAGGAAACTGGCGACAATGCCCAGACGCTTTGTGGTGACTTCATTCAGGTAGTGGAAGCCTGCATAGAAAGGAATCTGCGTGTACATGGATTCACCAGGACGAACGGTCTCCAAATAGTCATTGCTATGGTCGCGAAGGATGGGGTCAACGTATGCGACTCGCTTGGGAGCACGGAAACGACGCAAGCCCTGTTTACCGTTCTTGAAGTGATAGACAAAATTGACCATCAGGTCAAGATAGAAGTCGAGGTGATTGCCGTTTGAAACACCATTGTACTTGTTGTCCGTAGCGTTGGCACGAAGTTCTATGTCAAGATCCCACGGCTCGTTGAGACGAACGGAACACTGTGTCCCTATATGCCCCACAGGATACAAGCCCCCATCGCCATCGACGGGATAATAAGGATATTGGTTCCACGCATAGATTTTATCGTCGAAATTATAGGTCTTCAACACACCACCACCAAAGAGGAATGTCCACGTAAGAGGGCGGTCGGCCTCGTAGCCAAAGAAGATATTCGTGATGTTCACAATACCCGACAACGTTCCTGTCAAACACCTGAAACTATATCGTCCATTACCATACACATCGGGCATCGCTGTCTCAGCAGCCTTACTGCATCGAGACGACTGCATGTTTAATCCGCCCATAAGCCGCAAACCAAAGGTCGGGGTGAAATTACGCCCAAGGAAAATGTTGGCAGAAGGGATTTGATGAGTGATAAAATCGGTGTTGACAGCATTTTCAGCCAACGACTGACTAAATCCACCAGCCACACCAAAATACCAGTCACCATGTTTATGCTTCGGAACGTATGACTGAGCACTAACACTACCACCGATAGCAAATAAGAGGATAAAGAGAACAATATTGTATTTCATTTACTCCTTTTTAATTAGATAGGATTGCAAAATTAATACAAAAACTCAAAATTTTCACAAAAATTGCCAATAAAAGCGGATTTGTCAATAAAAATCTTTAACTTTGTCTTCGATTTGTCACATCACGGCTCGGTAGCTCAGTTGAATAGAGCGTCAGATTCCGGTTCTGCAGGTCATGGGTTTGAGTCCCATCCGAGTCACTTCTCACAAGTTATCTTCACGAGTTGCGGCAGAATGTCTGCCGCAACTCTCTTTTTTGCCCTCATTTGCCCTTATCTTTCTTTTTCCACCTTCATCTTTCCAGTTTTCACCATTACCACCCGCTTTTTGAAGGTGTTTTTTCTATTTTTACACTTTTTGTAGGCAAAATAAAATTGTTAATTAGTCAATTTATTTTCTTTTTATAGTTAAAAACAAATTAACCAATTAACAATTAATCCATTTTGTTAAAAAACGTTTCTTTTTCACGACTGTTGATATGGTCAGTTGGCACTGAAAGTTTCAAACGTTCCGTCGTCGAAAAAGATACGAACTTCGATCACTTTGCGTTGCGGCTTCTGCTGTTGCTTCAATGTTTCAGCAACAATCTCCTGCACATTGAGAGGAGAAGTCGCAGGCTGAGGGGTGACCGACCGACGAGAAGTGTCTGCAACTTGCGATGAAGTAGCAGGAACAACATGGGCGACGGTGGTGCCATTAGGCCTCTGCGAAGGCGAGGAAGAAGGTAGGTTCTTGAAAAGAGGCATATCCTTACCATCGACCGCCCCCGTTTCTTCTACATTATCTATATATGTATCTCCGTCATTGCCACCTTCAGGGGTAGGAGAGTTAGTTTCCTTATACATGGAACCCTCACCATAGAACAACCACGCAGGATTGATATCGGGAAATGCCTGAGCGATACTACGAAGAATGTTGAGGGTCGGTTCGGTACGACCACTACGAATGTGGGAGAGGGTGCCAGGAGAGATGCACACCTCATTGCAAAATTCGGTGTTGTTTAAGTGCTTATCTTGAATGATAAGTTCGATTTTTTCCTTATCTGTCATCTTTTTGAAATTTTTTACAAAGATAGGGACAATTTTCCATTTATCAAAACATTTCCATTTCTTTTTGTAATATTAAATTTTCGGTTTCTATTTATAAACTTTTGTTTTGTAAAACCGAGGGCGGTTTAGATTTGTAAATGTCACAATGCTGTAAAAATATACTTGTAAAAGCAGATTCTTGTATCACTTCTTAAAACAAAACTAAGGAATTGATTATTTATCAGTTAAACATTCAATTATCACACAATATCGTGGCTTTTAGAGGAGAGAGGAGGTCATATCGCAGAATGGGGATGGGAATAATTGTCTATTTCCTCGAATAAAAGAAATTAAATATAATTATATTAGGAAGTTACATCTCTAAATTTCAACTTGAATATTTACGATTTTTGAATTGTAAAGCCTTTGTATTTTAGAATGTAAAAGAGATGGCGGTTTACTTTTGTAAATCCAAAGAATGCCCCATACCGATTTCCTTTTGTAAACGTATTTTACAGACTTACTTGTTTTGATTTGTAAAACGCAAGGATTGAAATGCTAAAATTTATTAACGTAAATTTTCAAGGGGAAGAAAAAGGCAAAATGAGGTAAGATTTTGCGAGAATCGAACAGGTGATTTTGAAAGAGATTATGGACGAAAAAAGGCTCGTTTTTGAGGGCGTTTTTCGGGGCTAAAGTGCTGATTTTCCGAGGAAAGATGGCTAAAATTTTTGTTCGGAATTTTGGACGAAATAAATTTTTTTCGGAATTTTGAGGCTAAAAAATTGCTCCAAAATCACTCTAAAAGAAAAATGGAAGTCCATTTTTTAGCCTCAAAAATGAAGTCAAAAAATGGGCTCTTGATTTTTTAGAAGATTTTTTCTGGACAAAATTTTAGCGTATGTTTTGGGGACAGAAAAAAAGCGTGAAGAAAATGGGGAAAGAAGACAAATGACAACTCCAGTGAGCAACTCGGGAAAACACCGGTCCTAATGTAAAATGAAAAAGAGGAGTTCGTGCATGATGTCCTCGTCAGTCAGGTTTCCCCTATTGATACCCTTCAGTCGAGCATCCGTCTCACGAAGTTTTCCGATGATTTGCATGGTCTTCAAGGCATTGTAATGCCGCATGGCAGTCGTATATTCACGCAGTTGCCAACTCTGGCGGAGTTCCAGATGCTTCATCAGCCCTGGTTCCGTGCGGTCAGGCGAATAAAAAGCCTGCATCACCGTGGCAAAAAGGTTGAACAGCATCGACACGGTCATCACGGGCGGATTGGCTTTCGGGTTTTGCTCGAAGTGGTAAAGAATCTTGTTGGATTTCATCACGTCCTTATTCACGATGGCGGAGCGTAACTCCCACATATTGAACTCTTTAGAGATTCCAATGTTTTGTTCCACAAGGTCTGCCGTGACACGGTTCTGCCCTGCAGGGAGAGCCAACACCAGTTTGTCCAGTTCGCCCGCCATGCGGTTGAGGTCAGCACCCACGCTTTCTGCCAACACCTGACAGGCCTTTTCCTCGATGCTCACCTGTTTGCGACGCAGGTAGTCGGCAATAAACTGTGGCAGCATCCCCTCTTTCAGTTTCTTGCTCTCATAGACGATGCCCATTTTTTCGATGACTGGCACCAGTTTCTTGCGTCGGTCAACCGAGCCATTTTTGTAGCAAATTACTAAAATAGTTGTCATTAAAGGATTTTGTGCATAAACTGCCAACTCATCCAATTTTAACAAATTCTGAGCCTCTTTAACAATTACTACTTGATATTTTGCCATCATCGGGTACCGCCGTGCACAATTGATAATGTCGCCGACGGAGGTTTCACGGGTGCAATAGATGACCGTCTGGTTGAAATCCTGCTCGTCCTTCGTCAGCACATTGTCGGCAATATACTCAGAGATGCGGTCGATGTAGTACGACTCATCCCCCATCAGCAGATAGATGGGCACGTACTCCTGTTTCCGCACCATCTCCACAATTTCCCGATGTGTAATATTTGCTTTTGCCATTTTCGTTTGCTCTTTTCTCCATAGCATCAAGACGCTACGGATGTGCAAAGATAGGATTTTTCTCCGACACCAAGCAAGGTTTCCCCACTTTCCTTAAAGTTTTTTCTGAAAACATTTGCAAAGAATCAAAAAATGTATTAAGTTTGCAATCGGTTTCGGGGAGAAATCCCGAGCCAGATGCATTAGCTTATTATCTCGCACTTAACCGAAGAAGCTTAGGAACCTTTATCTGGAATAGTACGATTTAATAGCGGAGGGAAAGCCCACAGAAATGGCTTCTCTCTACAACCTTTATAGCTATGCTCTCACGCTTTGGCGTGGCAGCATTCTTATAGGTTGTAGGGGTTCCATTTCCTAAGCTCGCCCCTCAGGTTAAGTGCATAAGAATGACCACGCCATTTTTGTGTCTTTCCATTTGCATACACATATATATAATTATCCTATTTACAATTTACATGAAGAAAACGTTAATCTGTCTGTATGCCACACATGGTAAAGGCAAGACACAGAGTATCAGAAAGGTGCATGAGTTATTAGGCGGAGACCTCGGAGTACGTGCCGACAGCACTGACATTATGGATGTCATCATGCATGGAAATGTAAAAATCGGTATTGAAAGCACAGGAGACCCAGAGTCATCACAGAAAAATGACCTTGAAAGGCTGATGAAAGACGAACAATGCGACATCATCGTAGGGGCTTCCCGAACTCGTGGCACCACACCTATGCAGCCATTGTTCTATCCCGACAATATGGTTACCGCATCATTTGGATTTCACCGCTTTATGGGTATGAACCTTTGAATGACACATGCCATGAGGCAATGAACACAGCAACAGCGGAAAACGTATTGCTCATCATTATGCAGTTAATCGCAGGGAAATTATAAACAAAACTTGATAACACCTATGAAAAAGAATTTCATTATTTTATTGCTTTTGGCTTGTTTGAAGAGCCATGCGTATGACATTGCTGTCGGAAACTTCTTCTATAATGTCCTCTCTCTATCAGAGAAAACTGTTGAAGTGACGTATGGAGAATCTACGACAGAGATTGTGTCTCCATATAAAGACATGAAGTCGGTTGACATCCCTGCTACAATTTCCATTTATAGCGGCAAATACCAAGGGGCTTACAAGGTGGTCTCTATCGGCAACTATGCGTTTAGGTACTGCAAACAATTGACAGAGGTAAACTTGCCCGAAGGACTGAAAAAGATTGATGGCAATGCATTTGTCGGTTGTACCAACTTAACAAACATCTCCTTCCCAAGCACGCTGGAAAGCCTTGCTGGTTTCAGGAAAACAGGACTGATGTCTATAGTCGTTCCTAAATCAGTAAAATATATCGGAAATTTCGATGATTGTACTCATCTCGCATCTGTCACATTTGAAGAAGGGTCACAATTGGAAACGATAGGGTCAGATTGTTTTACTGGAGACAATAGCCTCACGAAACTAATCATTCCAGAAGGAGTTTCCTCTATTGGAACCGCTGCGTTTTATGATTGCACGGCATTGCAATATCTTGAACTCCCCAAGAATATCACAACCCTTGGCGTGCTTTCCACTTGCAAAGCCCTTAGAACAATTCGTATCAGAGCGTTCACGCCACCAACCATAAAGAGTAACTATTTCCCCACAGATGCATATCTGAACGGGAAACTGTATATTCCAAGAGGTACATGGGAGATGTATAAAGATAGCGAGGGATGGAAAGAATTTCAAAGCATTACAGAATTATCTGAACTCGGAACCTTTACAGGTGAAAAGGAAGAATCTGACTTCTCCGACCGTTTCGTTGTACGCTACAATCATACCAGCGATAATGAGATGTTCCAAGTGACGGTACGACCCGGCGATGACTACCAATGCATCATCACTCCACCATATGGATGGAAAATCCACACACTGACCTTGAATGACAAAGATGTGACATCTGACTTGAAGGCAGATATGACTTCGGGAACAGAAATCAATTATTATTCTCTTGTCATCCGCAACCTGTCCGAGGACATATTCCTCAATGCTGCTTTTGAAGAAATTACCTCCAACATCAATCAAACAAGAACAAACAAACTGAAGGTTTATTCAACTGGGAGTGGTCTTCGCATTATCGGTACGGAATATAACGCCCACATTACTATCTATAATACAGAGGGCAAGAAACTTCACTCCACCATCGCCCAATCTTCTGATATACGAATCCCATTGGAGAGAGGAATATATATCATAAAAACAGGGGAACGAACGATAAAAATTTGTATTTAAGTAATGATTAAAAAATAACTTGGGACGATTTGTTTATCTTCCCCTTTGATTGGTTAATACTGTTTTTGCCATCTCTTTTATGTGTTAATTTTGTTGTCATATTTTATACTTAACTTGTTGATTATTAACTAATTATATTTCTTAATCTGCCAGAAAATTCGTACCTTTGTACATGTTTCCAAGGCAGTATCTGGGTACGAATAATCCAGCAGAAATATTATCTGAGGCCGATGTGAAATACATGAGTCAACTTGACGAGAAGTCGAAAAGACGCTTCCTGGCAACCAA
>CALAVF010000254.1 GCA_937892315.1 uncultured Prevotellaceae bacterium
CCATGTTGAACAGGAGGTCGATGATGGAGAGGTCGGGCAGAAAGCCATGTTTCTGCTGAAAAACTTGATAATAGGGTTGAGGAACGAAGTCGGCGGTGGGGGTGATACCGGTGTACTGCTCGGTTCTTCGGAAGTCGGGTTGGAGGTCGAGCAGTTCGCAGCATTGGGCAATGAGGGCTTCGTTAAAGTCCATGAGGAACGTCCAGCGGCGTTCGTAGAAGGGACGGAAATCGTCCTGAAGATACTCGAAGAAGGGGGAGTTGAAGTAGGACGTCTCCAGGGCGTACCAATGCTGGTGCTGCCAGTCGCTGTGGGTACTGATACGTACATCCTTCATCTGGCACTTTCCGGCGATGAAGTTGGTTTTGTCGATGGGAATGGAAAGATTCAGCAACCCATTGGGCGAATCGATGGCGCATCGGTTGCGAATGGTCTGTTTGTGGTAGTTTTCGTATTGCTCAATGAAGACGGGTTCGCCGTTCAATAAAGCGGCAAACCATGAAATTGGTGGGAAATAGGCAGAAGGAAGAACCATAAATAGAAATGATTTATTCATGAAAAATTCGTGGCTAATTCATGGTAATTTATGTTGATGAAGAAACACGAATTACCATGAATTAGCCACGAATTTTCCATGAATATTTTTGTTTATTTGATGTTGTCCACCCATGTGAACAGGCGACTCCACCGCACACCGTGCGACTGGCCGTTGCGGTCGGTGATGAGTGAAAGCCAGATGAAGAGCGGTTTGCCTACCACATGGTCTTCGGGGACGAACCCCCAGTAGCGGCTGTCGGCAGAGTTGTGGCGGTTGTCGCCCATCATCCAGTAGTAGTCCATCTTGAAGGTGTATTCGTTGGTCTGCTTGCCGTTGATGTAGATTTTGCCGTCTTTTACCTCCAGGCTGTTCTTCTCATAGACGCGGATTGGACGCTCGTAGATGGCGAGGTTGTCCAGCGTCAGTTTCACGCTCTGCCCCTTGGCGGGAATCCAGATGGGGCCGTAGTTGTCGCGTGTCCAGCCGTACTGGTGGTTGAGTGGATAGAGGTTGCCCCAGTAGCCGTCCTTGATTTCCACGATGCTGTCGCAGAAGTCCTTGTTTGCCCGGATGGCTTCGGCTGCCATGCGGGTGAGTGGGATGCCCTGATGATGGTCGAGAATCTTGTCGCGGTCTTCGTCGCTGATGTTCAGTTCCTCGCACATTTCATCGCTGAGAATCTGGTTGTTGCGGGTATAGACCTTGTAGGTGAACTGGGCAAAAGTCGGGGTTTCCTCCGCCTTGCCGTCCACATAGATGATTTTGTCCTTGATCTGCAGGGTTTGTCCGGGCAGACCCACACATCGTTTCACGTAGTTCTCGCGGCGGTCGGCTGGGCGAGAAACGACGCTTCCGTAGATATTGGTCTTGGCGGCAATCATCTGTTTGCCAATGCTGTAGAGTTGGTCGAAAAGTTCCTGCTGCTCCTCCCTTCCTAAGGTCTCCATCAGTGGCACTTCATAGCCTTGTTCTGTCACGGCAAGGCACCCTTCGTCGTAGCAACGGGCGTAGTAGTCGCCGTTGAATGCTACTGCCACCGTGTCGCCGGCTGGGTAGTTGAACACGACGATGTCGCCCAGTTCCACCTTGCCGAAACCTTTCACGCGGCGATACTCCCACTGCGGCCACTCGATGTAGGACTTGCAGTTCACCAATGGGATGGTGTGCTGTGTGAGCGGCATGGTGAGCGGTGTCTGCGGAATGCGGGGCCCGTAACTCATCTTGCTGACCAGCAGGAAGTCGCCCGTCATGAGGGTCTTCTCCAGCGAAGATGATGGAATCTGGTAGTTCTGGAAGAAGAAATTGTTGACAAAGTAAACGGCAACGAGGGCGAACACGATGGCATCCACCCAACTCATAATGGTGCGGGCGATGTCGCTCTCCAACTCTTTCCACCAGGTCCACTTGATTTTCTTGCTGATGTATGCGTCATAGATGAATGGCACCACAATCAGTCCCCACCACGACTTGACCCAATAAAGGAATGCCAAGTAGCAAAGGGTTGCCACCGTGAACTTTATCCATTTCCATCCTGCCCATTCGGGCTTGTCGGCCTGTCCCGACCGTGTCTTCTTGAAATTTTTATAATCGAAAGCCATAATGCGTGTTTAGAACTTGAAAAGGTCGTCGGTTGTGAGCAGTCCCTCATGCTGGGCGGTGAACTCGGCGGCAATCACGGCTCCGAGGGCAAAACCTTGGCGTGAGTGTGCGTCGTGCGTGATGGTGATTTGGTCAGCCTCGCTGTTCCACGTAATGGAGTGAATGCCCGGCACCTCGCCGCGGCGGATGGAACTGATGGGCAGGAGGTCGGCAGCCACGTTGTCGGTGCCTTCCACGGTGCCGTCAGGCTGCTGCAAGTAGCCCATTGTCCAGTCCTTCTTGCGGTCCAGCCGCTCCACAATCTGCTCTGCCAGCGTGATGCCCGTTCCTGATGGGTGGTCGAGTTTGTGGATGTGGTGAGTCTCCTCTTCCTTCACGTCATACTGCGGGAACAGGTTCATGATACTTGCCAGATACTTGTTGACGGCACTGAAGATGGCGACGCCAATCGAATAGTTGCTTGCCCAGAAAAGCGTCTTGCCCTCCTCGGTGCAAGCCTTTCGCACATCCTCGCCATGTTCCTTCAGCCAGCCCGTGCTGCCGCTCACCACTTTCACGCCTGCCTTCCAAGCCTTCAGGTAGTTGTCGTAGGCCGTCATGGGTGTGGTGAACTCAATTGCCACGTCAGCACTGGCAAATGCCTCACTCTCAAACTCCTCTTGGTTGTCAATATCAATGATGCTCACGATTTCGTGACCTCGGCTCAAGGCAATCTGCTCAATCATCTTGCCCATCTTGCCATATCCTATCAGTGCGATTTTCATTATTTTCTTTTGAGTTTTGAACGAAATTTATAAAAAAGCACTGCAAAGGTAACTATTCTTGAGTGAAAAGTGAAAAGTGAAAAGTGAAAAATCTATAATACCAGCGATTTGAATAGGGGAAATTCGTTTTTTTCACGTTTCATTTCTCCACTTTCTACTTTTTATGTAATTTTGTACCGTGAACTTACGTCGATTCATTTCTGAAGAAGGATTGACTATAAGGAGGGAACACTACATTTTGAAATGCGTTTGCTAACGCTTTGTTTTTGGTTGCTTGAAACTTCCACATCAATTGACCAGTCAAGAACATTGCAGAGGTAGATGCTACGGGTAGGTATTACCGTCCCGTTCGGCGTGCCGAGGCTCGTGTAGCCTCATGCACGCTTTTCGGGCGTATGATATACCAACTGCGTGGGTATCACTCTGTCTGTTTACTGGTCATGGGCTGTGGAAGGCCTCAAGCGACGAACAGACGGAGGCCAGATACCCCGCTTTTCTTTTGTAGTCAATCATACATTAATTTAACCAGTCCGATTTGGGGTATTTGGCGGACAGAATAATTCGTTCAAATGAAAAAGATTCGGAAATGTTTCATGGCAGTATGTTTCATGGCTGTTATTGTTTTTGTAGGGTCATGCTCGGATAAGCCGAAAAAAGAAGTTGTTTGTTGGGGTGATAGTCTAACTGCACCACATGGGGGAAAGGGTATTAAAGGAAAAGTCAAGCGATTCATTAAAGGTGCTGCTGACTATCCCGAAAGTCTATTAGAAATGTTGGGCGATGATTATGAGGTTATTAATGGAGGGGTTGGAGGAGAAAATACATTGACAATAATGGCTCGACAAGGGGCATATCCAATGGCATTGGCTCATGATGTGACCATTTTCAACAGTGATGAGGCCAAATATGAAATGTTTATAGGAAATAATGATATTGATGCCTTTGTCTCCACTTACAACGGGAAAGGTGTAAAGCCTCTATTGCAGGGTGGATGGGACGAAGACAGTCCTGCACAAGTCAACCCTTGTATGATTGGGGGAAAGCAAATCTTGTTATCTTCAGAAGCAACGTTTTGGAAAGAAAAAGGTAAATATAAATTTGAATATAACTATTTTCTCAGGCCTCTCGAAGAACAAAAGGCGACAGACACACTTAAAGCAGGTAGCATCATAACGACCAATGCAATGAAGAACCTTCGTAACAAGTATGCGAATGTGTTTTTTATTGGGCAGAATGGAGGATTTGATGATGCCGCAGATTTAATTAGGCAATTGAAAGCGATGATTTCATATAGTGAAAGCAACAGGTATATCGTAATCAGTTTCCATAAACCCAATGATCCCATGAATAGTATTAGGAGAATGAAAGAAATGGAAGACTCTCTGCAACAAACTTTTGGTAAGCATTATATTAATCTTCGCAAATATATGGTAAAGAAGGGGCTTATTGATGCAGGTTTGTTTCCGACGCAAGAAGATAGAGATTCTATCGTAAAAGGGCAAGTTCCGCCACAATTGATGATAGATGGTGTACATTTCACGATTGCAGGTTATAAGGAAATTGCAGTATTGGTATTTAAAAAGATGAAAGAATTGGGATATTAAGGAAACTTTTGCAAGATGAGAAAGGAGCATACACCATATTCCTAACTTTATTCTTTCATTTTTATCTCATTTTTACTTAAAAAGGCACAGAAAAATGTATAGTGGAACAATTTTTTGAAAACTTTACTTGTGTGTTCAGAAAAAAGTTGTACCTTTGTAGCGATAAATCCCACCACACTTCTCGTCCGTAAGGCCAGTGCACCAGGGTGGGACTTCGTTTTTTATGAACAAGGGTATGAAATATACGAAGCAAATTATGACCCTCGCCGAGCAGATTAATACTCTGCGAAGGCGAGGGCTTATTGTTGAAAATGAATCTATAGCATTAGACGTTCTTGAACGCATTAGTTATTTCCGATTGGCGGACTACTGGAGACCATTGGAAATAGATAAAGAATCCCATCAGTTCAAAGATGGGAGCAACTTTACAGAGGTTGTGGCGTCTTATAATTTCGATAAAGAGTTAAAAGTTTTGTTGTTTACTGCCATACAGACAATAGAGGTCGCAGTTAGAGCAAAAGTCATTAAACATTTTTCGTCTGCATTTGGTCCTTTCTGGTTTATGGACGTTTCAAAGGCTGTTAATGCGGCTCACTTCCAGTCAAACCTTACTCGTGTACGGGTGGAGGGTTCTCGCTCTAAAGAATCATATATTAAAGAACATTTTCAAAAATATGACGAGCCGGATCTACCTCCTGTTTGGAAAACTTTGGAAGTGGTGTCTTTTGGTACGCTTTCGAAACTGATTCGCAATTTTTCCGATAGTCGTGTGAAGAATTTTGTGGCGAAAGATTTTCGACTACCTCAGCATCTTATTTTAGATAGTTGGTTGGAGAGTCTTACCGCCCTACGCAATTATATCGCTCATCATGCTCGTATATGGAACCGACGTTTCCCGCAGAAGCCGGAAATGTTACGCCGTTCCCCTTACGCATGGATAAGCGATGCTCCTCGGCAACCATTTAAACTTTATTCCATTCTTTGTTGTATTGCCTATTGGCTCAATGCTATTGATGAGAATAATACTTTCGTGTCAGACTTAAAGGCTTTATTGAAGAAATATACATCGGTTAATCCTGTAGCAATGGGTTTTCCTGTTTTGTGGAACCAAGAGCCTTTATGGAATGAGTTGAACAAAATTTAATGCAAAAACCATGGAACAGTTGCTACATTACGTGTGGAAACATAAGATTTTCCCGCTTCGAGAACTCAGAACAACGGACGGGCGACAGGTGGAAGTGCTCAATCCGGGCATCCACAATACGAACGCAGGTCCGGACTTCATGGGGGCTAAGGTGAAAATCGATGGAACGGTGTGGGTCGGCAATGTGGAGATTCACGTCAAGACCAGCGACTGGTTCCGCCACCACCATGACCAAGACACAAACTATGACAACATCATTCTGCATGTTGCAACAGACATTGACGGTCGGCTGTTCTATCCTGATGGGCATGAAGTGCCGCAGTTGCAATTGGATGTGCCTCCTTTTGTTCGGGACAACTATGCCGAACTGAACCGCAACGATTTTCAGCCTCGATGCCGCGACGTGGTGCATGACCTTCCTGTCTTCTTGATTCACAATTGGATGACTTCACTCACGCTCGAACGGTTTGAGGAACGCACACGGCAAATCATGGCTCGTCGGGAGGCGTTGGATAAAAATTGGGAAGATACACTCTTCGTCACCATTGCCCGCAACTTCGGTTTTGGCATCAACGGGGATGCTTTCGAGCAGTGGGCACAATCCATTCCGATGAGTGCCGTGGGCAAACATCGGGATAACCTTTTCCAGATTGAGGCGATATTCTTTGGGCAGGCAGGACTGCTGGACGAAGAGAAGGATGATGACTATTACCTCCGTATCCAGAAGGAATACAGATACTTGCGTCAGAAGTTCTCCCTTGTTCCAATCGATGTGAAGGCGTGGAAGTTTCTTCGTCTTCGGCCACAAAATTTTCCTCACATTCGTATTGCCCAGTTGGCAATGCTTTATTATGAACAACGCTTGAACCTTTCCAAACTGGTGGGTGCGGAAACAATAGATGAGGTGCATGGCTTGCTTCTGACTCATGTGAGCGATTATTGGGAAACACACTATACGTTTGGTGGGCAGGCATCGAAGGCGGCGGAGAAGCAACTGTCGAAAGCATCGTTAGACCTCTTGGTCATCAATAGTGTTGCCCCGATGCTTTTTGCCTACGGGAAGTACAAGTCCGACCAAACTCTTTGCGACCGTGCCTTTGCCCTGTGGGAACAAACAAAAGCCGAAAACAATTATATTATCCGTCAATGGTGGGAAGCGGGAGTGGCTTGCGAAAATGCGGCTGACTCTCAAGCACTTATCCAGTTACATCGCAATTATTGCCAGCCTCGCAATTGCCTCCGTTGCAAATTTGGCTATGAGTTTATACGACGAACACCCGAATTCCTGCGTGAACCAGCAGATGCCTTCCTTCTGTAACTTTTCAGAAAAAAGGGGCGAACCATTGCGGTTCGCCCCTTCCTTGTTTTCATGAGTTCATGGGAAGAAAATTTTACTTCACGTAAACCTTCTTGCCGTTGATAATATTGATACCCTTCTGAGGTGCAGTGAGACGCTGACCTGCGAGGTTGTAGATCGTCTGCTGTGCAGGCAGAGCGGCGTTCACACCATTGATAGCATCTGGAATATCGTTGCCGAGATAGAAGAGTTCGAAGTCATCGTAGATGAGCCAGTCAGAACCAACTGCTTCAACCTTGTCGAATCCGAGGGTGAGGTCTTGACCTTCACGAACGTAGATGCGGACAGTGTTCACGTAAGCGTCTGGAGTGCTGGTGATACGAGCCTTGAAGCCAGCCATTGAAGAAGGATAGTAGAAGTCGCCCACCTTCGTGTCGAATGGATATGCAGGGCTGTCGAGGTCAATCTCGCGAACGTCGTACAGGTCATCCTCGTTCAGAATGGTTTCTTCACCTGGCAGGATGCAGATAGTGCCGTCCCAATCTTCCATGAATCCAGCAGCCTTAGCCTCTTCGCTCTCTGCAGCGTTCCACCACTTGTCGAACGATGGAGTTGTCCATTCGCCAGTAGCAGTAGAAACAACAGGAGTTCTCTCCTCGCGGCTTTCGCTCTTGGCAAAGAGGAATGCGTTCTGACCTTCGCCGTTCTTAGCACGCTCAACCATTGCAGCGTCAACAGAACCACCGTCGCGGTAGCAAGCACGTACACGGATTTCGTAGTTACCTGCTGGCAGGCTGCGGAGTGTCTGAGAGATAGTGAATGGCTTCTGGTTCCAGCACTCTGCGAGTTCACGACCGTAGGTGTTGATGGTTGGGTTGCAGTCTTCACCTTCGCAAATCCAGCCAGTCTTAGGACCTTCAGCGAGGCTTGGGTTAGCCAACATGTCGGTGATAGCCATTGGGTTATCCTCTGATGCTGTTGCAGAACCTCTTTCCTCGAAGATAGCCTCGTTGATAGGAGTAGAAAGTTCACGCTCGTAAGCCACAAGTGTCTCTACAGTAGCGTAGTTCACCTTCAGGTCAGCATAGTGTGCAGCAAGCAGGTTGTTGATCTTCTCTGTGTTGTAAGTTTCAGCCTCTGCATACTTGTGTACGTATGATGTATAAGCGTTGAAGATGGCAGTTGCAGGCTCGATGTCCTTGTAAGTGTCTGTTTCACCTTCGCCCAGAACCATCACAGCCATGAGGGCAGGAGTGAGGATGTCAGAGATAGCGTTGTCTTCCTCATAGCCGTTCATCAGTTCTGTGTATTTTGCGATGAGGTTGTATGCAGCAGCAGCGTTACCTGCAACTCTTTTGAATTCAACAGCCTCTTCTACGAGAGCGTTGGCAGCAGTGTAAGCATCTACGTCGCTGATTGGGAATACAACCTTTGCAATCATTTCGTTGTAAGTAGCGAGGTCGCCGCCCCAAAGTTCGCCTTCTGCAGGTTTGTTGTCGTCAATCTTCTTCTGGATGAGAGCATTGTAGTCAAGTTCCTTGCCGAAATACTTCAGAGTCATACCGGCGTTACCAGCCATACTGTTGTGATGATAACCTACAGTTACCTTACCGCCAGGAACATAGAAGAAGTCTGTCTTGAGTTGTGTCCATGTGTCGCGGCTCCAGAAACTCCAGAAGCCAGTAGGAGTATTGTTCTTTACTCGAACAAGTTCGTTGCCTTCTGCGTCGTTCATGAACATGTACTGGTTTCCGTTAGCCTCATAGCCATCACTCTGTGAGAAAACATAGCCTTCGAGAGTGTAGAGACCTTCTGGCAGGTCGTTGAGTACCTGAGTTACCCACATACCACCATTTGCATTAGCCTCAGCAGACCATCCGCTGTAGAAACCAGCGTAGCCCTTCAGTTTCTGGATGCAGTTCTTCATGCCGCCGTGCCAGCCAGCCCACTTGTCCTGGTAAATCCAGCGCTCCTCAGCAGTTTCGCTGGTTGACCAGTGTGCTTTGTCTGCAACAGGCATCAAAGTTTCGCCAGCCTTGTCAGTTGCTTCACGTTCCATGTCTGTCTCATCGTCTGGAGCGTTGCTGCCAAACCATGTGCTTTCAACAGCCTCTGGGAAAGTGTAAGTGCTTCCGTTGAATGTTGGAGTGTATTCCTGATTAACGAACCAAGGGTTAGAGATAGCATGAGTGAAGTCGTATGCACCTTCAGCATCCTTTGGCTGTGTGAGCAGGTAAGCGATACGTGCCTTGTTCAGTTTGTCGGCAGCATCAAGATAGTCAGCCACTGTTGCCTCGATGTTTTCTGCGTCGTAGAGCACACTCTTAGCGTTGTTGATAGCAGCCTCAAGGTCAGCCTTGCCGCTGAAGTCTGTTACCTGAGCGATTCCTTCGCATATACCAATCACAAACTCCATCGTCTGAGTGTCTGTGAATGCCTTGTGGTTGTTGGCATCAATTTCCTTCATTGCCTCGATGGCTGCCATGATGTCTTCGTATGAACTGGTTCTCTTCACGTCATACTTCTCACCGAAGGTGATGATTTCGTCCTGCATGATGGCACCCAGTGTTCCGTAAGTCTCGATCACACCGTCAGCGAAGTCGATAGCAGCCTGCTCGGTCTTCTGGAAGTCGTTGTAAGCAACCAAAGCCTTTGCACTTTCATCGTATGGCTGCTCATAAATCATACGCCACTCGTTCCACCATACCTGGTCTTGTGGCTGATCAACTGGCTTGTTGATACCGATGCGGATAGTGGTAGCCTCTGGCACGATGAAGAGCACTTCATTGTAGTTCCAGTTACCCTTTTCCAGATACTTGTCAGCACCCCAGTGGCAAGAAGGGCCATAAATCAAAACACCTTCCTTGTTGGGGAAACTACAGTCGTTCTGCCAACCGTCGTATGGGAAGAGAGCCTCTGTCTGTCCACCCGCGAACATATACATAAGAGGAGTCTCGAATGTCTCTTCGCCTACCTTTACGTACAGGATGGCGTTCTTGGTCTTTTCGCCAGCCTGCCATTTGTCGAATGTGATGTTGGTGGTACCTTCACGATAGGCACCTGCCATCTTCAGTGTGTAAACACCGGCAGGAATCTCGAAATCCTGATAAACATTCCATGTGGAAACGTTGTAAACACCCCAAGAATGGTAGTCGTCACGTTCGCCGCCAGAACCGTCGCGGAACTCCCATCTGGTATCAGAATCCTTGTAAGAGAATCCTTTCCACACGGGGTCGTCGATGTTTTCATCGTCAGCCACTGTGGCTTTCCACTGCAACTGATCAGTCACGTCCTGACCGTTCTTCCAGCCAGAAGTGTCCTGTGCCCCTGCTACCATAGCGAAGCAGGCAGCGATAGCGTAAGTAAAAAATCTTTTCATAATGATAATGATAAATAATTAATAAAAATATAGGTGTAAATAAGATTGTACCTTTTACAGGCTGAGTTTTCGCTGCAAAGTTACGGGGAATACTTTGAACCGCTTTTCAGTTTTCAACCTTAAATTTTAATTTTTGAAACGAACACGCGAAAAAGGCTGGAAACAAGGGTTTTCCGAAAATGTTTCCGATGGGGTGCAAAAAAGGAAAACGAGAAAGGGCCATGCCGAATCCTCGACATAGCCCTTTCTCTGTGCACGGGGTGAGGGACTCGAACCCCCGACCCTCGGTTTTGGAGACCGATATTCTACCAACTAAACTAACCCCGTGTGGCGTCGTTTGTTGCAAGGTGCATCATGCACCGTGGATGGTAGCCCCACCGGGAATCGAACCCGGATCTAATCTTTAGGAGAGATTTGTTCTATCCATTGAACTATGGAGCCGAATCCCGTTTGCGGGTACAAAGGTAAGCACTTTTTTCTTATCCGCCAAATATTTTGTGAAGGAATATGAGGTTTGATCAACAAAGAATGTGGCTTCTTTTGTCGATAATTGCATGAAAGGTGTCAAATCTTTCCCTAAAAAGGTTTTTTTGTTTCTCAGAATGAATGCCGAATCAAATAAATGTTGTAATTTTGAGGCGACAATCTTTCTTAATACCTTTATGCCCATGAAGACGAACGCTAAAATAGAAAGTGTAAGCAACCGAAGTTCGGAAAAATTTGAAGTGGATGAAATTTTTCTGAAGATTTCGGAACAGATAAAGTCTGAAATAGAGGGAAGAACGCTCGATGAAGCCATTGATTATCTTGTCGGCAAGGTGGATCCGAAGATGCTTTTCCGCAAGCGCCTCAAGACGGTTTGGTATTCCATTGGCACCATGAACCGTATCATTGATGCCGGCAATGCCGATAAGATGATTAAGATATCGGAGGCTCTGCAGGTGCGTGGAATTGAGATGTTGGGTGAGGCGGTGGCGGCTCGGCCAGAGGGGAAGGCGATTCTTGTTAGAGAATAACAGTTAAAAAAAGCCCAATCGCCAATAGAAGTTACATTATATGGCAAATCTATACTCGTCAGAGCATGACAATTTGCAAACGCATTGATTCCAATAGAGTTTAAGCTGGAGGGTAATTCTATGCTCGACAGTGCACTACAAGCCCAAAAACTTCTATAACCAATTGATGTTACGCCAGAGGGCAATGTAATGCTCTCCAAAGAACTACAGTCTTCAAACGCCATATCCGCAATGGAGGTTACATGGTATATCGTGCCATTGTATTCTACATCATCAGGTACAACAAGGCTGCCAGACGGCATGGGGAAACCATACCAATCATAACTATATGACGAAAC
>CALAVF010000255.1 GCA_937892315.1 uncultured Prevotellaceae bacterium
TGTCCTCGTCCGTGTGGATGTCGCCGAAAGTGTTCTCTGTCACCATCACGTCGAAGAACTTTGGCTCCTGAATCATCCGCATGGAAGCGTTGTCCACATACATGAAGTCCGTCGTCACATCAGGATACTGCGGTGCCATCTCCTGAGCCACGGCTCTCCACAGGCGGCTCGAGGCAAGCACATTCGCCTTGTCCACCACCGTGAGGTGCTTCCGACGCTGACGGGCATACTGATATGCCACCTTCAAGATACGCTCCACCTCGGCACGGCTGTAGGCATTCGTGTCGTAGGCGTAGTCGCCGCCCTCCTTCTTCTCGCCGAAGTACATGCCGCCTGTCAACTCGCGGATGCAGATGAAGTCAGCACCACGCACCAGTTCGTCCTTCAGCGGAGATTTGTGTACGAGACAATCGAAAGTCGTCACAGGACGGATATTGGCAAACAGCCCCAACTTCTTCCTCATCGCCAGAAGTCCCTGCTCAGGACGCACCTTCGCATTGGGGTTGTTGTCAAACTTAGGGTCGCCCACCGACGCAAAGAGCACCGCGTCCGCCGCCATGCACGCCCGAAACGTATCCTCGGGGAAAGGGTCGCCCACCTCGTCGATGGCATGAGCACCACAAATGGCCTCCTTGTAACCTACCTTGTGTCCAAACTTCTCAGCAACGGCACTGCACACAGCCACGCCCTGCTCCATAATCTCTGGCCCGATGCCATCACCGGCCAGCACTGCAATTTTCAGTTCCATATCTTTTTTTTGTACGGTTTTGAGGTTTTTGCGGTTTTGTGGTTTTACGGTTTCGTTCGGTTTTACGGTTATGCGGTTTTACGGTAACTAAACCGCACAACCGTTCAGCGAAGCGACCGCATGACCGCATGACCGCACAACCGCATAACCGCATAATTAATTATATATTCTCTCAAATGTCACCTTGTCCTCCATGAAGCATGGATGCACAGGACCATACCCGTGCCCGAACTCATACTCCGCACCCAACGCAATCGCCTTGTCGATAAACTCCTCCCCTCGCTCCACCGCCCTCTCCAGTTCGCAACCCTTCGCCAGATAAGTGGCAATAGCCGACGAGAACGAGTCGCCCGTGCCGTTCACATTGTGGGTAGGAATGCGACGTTTCCGAAACTCCCTCACCTTGCCAGTCGTGGCATCATAGAGGAAATCAGACAGCATATCTTGAGCCGAAGAGCCCCTGCCTGCATAGAACTGGCTCGCCATGCTCTTCACAATCACACTGTTGCCCCCCTGCCCCAGTTCCTTGACGTCCTCCCAGATGTTGGTGATTTTTCGTTTCAGCAGCACTTCCGCCTCACGGAAATTAGGCGTAATCAAAGTCGCCATCGGAAACATCTTCTCCTTATACGCCCCGATGCTCTCGTCACTCACCAGTTGCACCCCGTTGCTGTCCACAATCACAGGATCCACCACCTTCTTCACCGTCGGATACCGCTTCAGCAACTCCGACACCCCATCGATAATCTCCGCCGTAGGCAGCACCCCCGTCTTGATGCACTGCGCCCCCACGTCACCCAGAAAAGACTCCGCCTGGCTCACCACCAGTTCCACAGGCAGCGGCGTCACACTCTTCACCCGCCTCGTGTCTTCATCCACAATCCCCGTCAACGCACACGCCGCATAGCCACCACAGGCAGTAATCGCCTTGATGTCCGCCTGCATACCCGCGCTGCCCAACGGCTCGCTTCCCGCAATCAGAAACACGATGCTCAATGATTTCTTCTGTGCCATAACTTTTTTTGTACGGTTTCGTTCGGTTTTACGGTTTTACGGTTATGCGGTTTTACGGTAACTAAACCGCACAACCGTTCAGCGAA
>CALAVF010000256.1 GCA_937892315.1 uncultured Prevotellaceae bacterium
TGAATTTATATAAATCTAACTTGAATTTTATAAAATCTAAGTTTAGTTTTAAGAGTGTATGCGGCAAAAAGGGGTAGGGGGAGGCTCGAAAGGGTGGGGGCGGAGGTGAGGAGAATCGTGGGGGATTGGTGCTTTCGATGGTTGGGTAGGGGAGATGTTGTAGCCAATTTAAGTTAAAACTTTGGCTTTTCTTTTGTAGAGTGGCGATATAATCGTAACTTTGCACCCAAATGTGTAATAAAGAAAACGTAGAAACAATGAAAAAGATAGTATTGGCTGCGGCCTCGCTTTTGGTGGGTATCTCTGCTTTCGCTCAGGCAGATGACCCTGTCATCATGAAACTGAATGGTAAGAATGTCACTCGCAGTGAGTTTGAATATTCTTTTAATAAAAACAACTCGGACGGCGTTCTGGACAAGAAGACGGTGGAGGAGTATGTGCCACTGTTTGTGGATTTCAAACTGAAGGTGGCAGAGGCTGAAAGTCAGCGGATTGACACGATTGCTGCCATCAGAAAGGAACTGGATGGCTACAAGGAACAGATGGTGATTCCGACGTTGGTGGATTCTGCTTTCATCGAACGTGAGGCTCGCAAGACATACGACAACACGGCTGCCCGTTTTGAGGGGCAGGACTTGCTCACTGCCAGCCACATTCTGGTGCTGCTTCGTCAGGATGCCACTTCGGAACAGGAGGCGGCAGGAAAGGCTCGTATTGACTCTATCTACAATGTCTTGAAAGCGGTTCCGAAAGAACAACTCGCAGATAAGTTTGCGGAGTTGGCAAAGGAGACGAGTGACGACAAGGGCAGTGCTCAGCGTGGCGGTGCGTTGGGACAGTTTGGCAAGGGGATGATGATTCCCGACTTCGAGAATGCGGCATACGCCCTGCAGGCAGGCGAGATGTCGGCACCGATTAAATCGACGGTGGGTTATCACATTATTTATATGACCGACCGCCATCCGTTTGAACCCTACGAATTCCATCACGACAACATCATCAAGTTCTTGGAGCAGCGTGGCATCAAGGAGGCTTCTGCCAATGCGTATGTGGATTCAATCGCTACGCTGCAGGGGAAGACTCGTGCGGAGGTGATTGACGAACTGCACCAGCAGATTCTTGCCAACGACGCGGAACAGAAGTATCTCTCGCAGGAATATTATGACGGCACGCTCATGTATGAGGTGACGAAGAAGGATGTGTGGGACAAGGCTCAGCAGGATGTGGCTGGTCAGGAGGCTTACTTCAACGCTCACAAGAAGGATTATGCATGGGATGCTCCTCGTTTCTGTGGCATCGTCCTCCATGCGAAGGATGCGGCAACGATAGCAAAGGCAAAGAAGGTGCTGAAGGGTGTGGCTGAGGACGATTATGCCAAGACGGTCACGTCGGCTCTGAACAATGACTCGGTGAAGTTGGTGCGTGTGGAGAAGGGCATCTTCAAGCGGGGCGATAATGCCAATGTGGACAAACTGGTTTTCAAGCAGAAGACTGAACTGAAGCCCATGAAGGATTTCCCTGCCACGGATGTGTTTGGCAAGACGGCAAAGGCTCCAAGGAGTGTGAAGGATGTGCGTGGACAGGTCACGACAGACTATCAGAACATGATGGAGAAGCAGTGGGTGGATGAACTGAGGAAGAAATTCTCGGTGGAAGTGTATGAGGATGTGGTGAAGACGGTGAATAAGCATTGAAAAATTGATAATAAGCGATATGGAAATTCGTCAAATCATTTTAGGGCTCTTTTCGGCGGTGTCGCTCTGCGTGTCGGCTCAAAGTAATGACAATGTGATTGATGAGGTGATTTGGGTGGTTGGCGACGAGGCGATTCTGAAGTCGGATGTGGAAGCCGTCCGCATGGATGCTTTGCAGCAGGGCCAGCGTTGGGATGGCGACCCTTATTGTGTCATTCCGGAGCAACTTGCTGTGCAGAAGTTGTTTCTGAACCAGGCGGTCATCGACTCGGTGGAGGTGGCTGATGCCGACGTGTTTCAGGAGGTGGACCGACGCATCAATGCGATGGTGATGAACTTCGGCTCGAAGGAGAAAATGGAGGAGTATCTGGGCAAGACGACTACGCAGATTCGTGAACAGTGGTTTGACTTGGTGAAAGAAAATGAAATTATGGAGCAGGTGAAGCGTGACCTGGTGAAGAACATCAAGGTGACGCCTGCTCAGGTTCGCCGCTACTTCAAGGAGCAGCCCGAGGACAGCATCCCGTTTGTTCCGACGAAAGTGGAGTGCCAAATCATCACCCGTGAGCCGGTCATTCCTCAGACGGAGATTGATCGTGTGAAGAACGAATTGCTGAATTACACGGAACGTGTGAATAATGGTTCTGCCCAGTTCTCGACGCTTGCCCTGATGTACTCGGAGGATAAGGAGTCTGCCAAGAATGGTGGCGAACTGGGTTTTGCCTACCGCAGTTCGTATGTGCCAGAATTTGCCAATGTGGCATTCAACCTGACAGATCCGAAGGCAGTGTCGAAAATCGTTGAGACGGAATTTGGTTTCCACATTCTCCAACTGATAGAGAAGCGTGGTGACATGGTGAACTGTCGCCACATCCTGCTGAAGCCTCGTGTGTCGATGGAGGCTTTGCAGCAGTGTATCAACGATTTGGATTCTATGCAGATGGAAATAAGCAAGGGGCTTTACACTTTTGACGAGTTGGCGCTTGTTTCGGCAGACAAAGACACGAGAAACAACTATGGCTTGATGTTCAATCAGGAGGATGCCTCATCAAAGTTCGAGATGAAAGACCTCCCCTCGGAGGTGGCTCGTGCTGTGGCAGGCTTGCAGGTGGGCGAAATCTCAAAGCCGTTCATCATGATCAATACGAAAGGCAAGGAAGTGGTGGCAATGGTGAAACTGAAGAGCCGCGTGAATGGTCATCGAGCAACGATGACGGACGACTACCAGGACTTGCAGGATGTGCTGGTGGAAAAGTTGAGGGAGGAAAAGATTGAGAACTGGATTCGGGAGAAACAGAAGACAACGTATGTCCGCATCAACGAGGACTGGAAGAACTGCGAATTCCAATACCCTGGCTGGATTAAGTAGCAAAAAGGACAAGGCGAAACATGACGAGGAAAAATAACATACGACAAAGACTATTGATAGGCACTCTGTGTCTATCTGTCTTTTGTGTGCTTTTTGCCTCGGTGCCAGACAATCAGCCACGGAAAAAATCGAGCGAAGAGGTGAAGTTGATTCACAGCGATGTCCTCTACAAGACTCCGATGGATGTGAGGGCTGATGTGCTGGTGGGGCATGTGAAACTATATCATGACGGAATGTATCTCGATTGCGACAGTGCCCGATTCTACAAGGATGACAATACGTTTAATGCCTACGGTCATGTGAAGATGGTGCAGGGCGACACGTTGACGCTGACGAGTGACACATTATTATATAATGGCCCCATGATGCAGGCTCATGCTCAGGGAAACGCCGTGCTCATCCATCGAAAAACGAAGTTGGTGACTTCGGTGATTGACTATGACCGTCTGGAGGGAGTCGGCTTCTATCCTCAGCATGGCGTCTTGTATGACGGGGACAATGTGCTTAATTCGGATTACGGGCAATATACCCCGTCGTTGAGCGAGGCTATCTTCAAGGATAATGTGGTGCTTGACAACCCGAATTTTAATCTGAAAACGAACGAGTTGTATTATTACTCCGACACGGAGGTTGCCAAAATCGTTTCAGAGACAAACATCATTTCATCGGACAGTACGTTCATTTATGCAACACGTGGTGACTATAACACGAAGAATGGACAAGCCTGCCTGATGGACCGTTCGCATGTGTATAAGGATATGCGTGATATTGTGGGGGACAGCCTCTATAGCGACGATGCGACGGGTGTCAGCGAGGCTTTCGGCAATGTAGTTCTGACGGATGTGGAGAACAAGTGTATGCTGACGGGTGGTTATTGCCGCTATGAAGACGAGACAGGCTTGGCAGTCGCTACAGACAGCGCGGTCTGCTATGAGTTTTCGGGAGTGGATACGCTGTATGTGCATGGCGACACGCTCAAGATGATTACTTATAATCAGAGGACGGATTCGGTGTATCGGGACTTGTTTGCCTATCATAAGGTTCGTATGTTCAGAAATGATTTCCAGGGAGTTTGCGATTCGCTGGTGTCTCACGAACTGGATTCTTGTACGTATATGTATGGTCAGCCTATCTTGTGGAACGAGGGGCAACAGGTGTTTGGTGAGGAAATCCGGATCTACAACAATGACAGTACCGTGGATTGGATACATATTATCAATCAGGCAATGACCATAGAGCAATTGGATTCCATTTCGTATAATCAGGTGTCGGCAAAGGAAATGTTCAGTTATTTTGTGAATGGCGAAATAGAGCATAACAATGCCAAGGGAAATGTGTATGTCTGCTACTACATGGAAGAGAGTGACGGAAATCGGATTGGCATGAATTATACGGAAACACCGGAGATGAACCTGTACATGGTGAATAAAAAAGTGGATAAAATATGGATGTCCACCCCCTCGGGCACGATGTATCCTCCTTTTGCCATTCCCGAAGACAAACGCTACTTGACAGGCTTTGCGTGGTTTGATTATATACGCCCCAAAGACAAGGATGATATCTTTGAATGGCGTGGAAAATCGAAGGAACAGCAACTGCAGAAGACAGAACCCAAGGCTGTTCCCAAACAACATTTGGATGATTTGCAAACGATAAAAGAATAGAGTATGGGCATGTTCTCGGTCAGGAAACCTCGTGGTTTTCAGCACAATTACATTTATTATGACCCTCGCAAGGAGAAACTGAAGGAGATTGATGAGAGGGCAAAACGTGAACTGGGCTTGTTGCCTCCAAAGGAGTTTTCGCCAGAAGATATACGCGGGAAGTTCGTGCAGGCAACAACGCATCTGAAACGTCGTAAGGAAAGTGGCAAGAAACCATTGTCATACGCGGTGCTTATCACCGCTATAGTGTTGCTGCTGCTATTGATGCACTATTTATATACGGGAAATCTGTTTTTGTTTCACTAAATAGGAAATATACATTGGACGATATTATACATCTTCTGCCCGATTCTGTTGCCAATCAAATTGCTGCAGGCGAGGTTGTTCAGCGTCCATCTTCTATCATCAAGGAGATGGTCGAAAACTCTATTGATGCAGGTGCTCAGAATGTTCAGGTGTTGGTGACGGACGGTGGAAAGACGGTGGTGCAGGTGATTGATGACGGCAAAGGCATGTCGGAAACGGATGCACGATTGTCTTTTGAGCGTCATGCAACCTCAAAGATACAGAAGGCGGCTGACCTTTTTAACCTGACAACCATGGGGTTCCGTGGCGAAGCATTGGCAAGTATCGCCGCTGTCGCCCAGGTGGAAATGAAAACTCGGCGCCCAGAGGATGAACTTGGGACTTTTATCCAAATCTCAGGTTCGAAAATTGAGAGGCAGGAACCTGTGGTGTGTCCTGCTGGTAGCAACTTTGCTGTAAAGAATTTGTTCTTCAATGTGCCGGCTCGACGAAAGTTCTTGAAATCAAATCAAACCGAACTCTCGAATGTTGTGGCGGACTTCCAACGCATTGTGCTTGTGAACCCAGATGTGTCTTTCACATTATATAATAATAATGTAGAGATGTATAAACTGCCTAAGGCGTCGGTGAGGCAGAGAATTGTTGATGTCTTTGGAAAGAAAATCAATGCGGATTTGCTGCCTGTTGAGGTGGAAACTTCATTGGTCTCAATCTCTGGATATGTAGGTAAACCTGAATCGTCGAAAAAGAAGGGCTCTCATCAGTTCTTTTTTGTCAATGGGAGATATATGCGTCATCCTTATTTCCATAGTGCGGTGATGAAAGCCTACGAAAACTTGATACCAGCAGGTGAGCATGTGTCGTATTTTCTGTATTTCTCGGTGGACACTTCGACTATCGATGTCAATGTTCACCCAACGAAGACTGAAATTAAGTTTGACAATGAACAGCCGATATGGCAGGTGCTTTCTGCAGCGGTGAAGGAAACAATCGGCCAATTCTGCAATGTCCCAATGATAGACTTTGACGTGGAGGGACGGCCGGATATTCCCGTGATGGGGACGACGATGTCGATACCGCATCAGCCCAGGCCTGTGGAATCAACTTATAATCCGTTTAAGAGTGGTGCGGGGACTGGATATTCTCGCTCTGCGGGCTGGGAAAAACTTTATGAAAAGTACGCCGCTTCTTCGACGAAAGATGATGAAGGTTTGTTGCACTCAGATGAATCTCAATTGTATCCTGTAGATTTCTCTGAAGGTAGTGTGCTGGGACAGGATGTGCTTCCGGAAGATTCGAATCTTCAAAGTTCTATCTGGAATGCAACTGTAAAGGGAGAGGAATCGACGACGTTTGTTTTTGATTCTTCTGTTCCCAAGTTTCAATATAAAGGGCGGTATATTGTGCTGCCATGTTCTAAGGGATTGATGGTTGTGAATCAGCATCGAGCACATGTGCGTGTGCTGTTTGAACAGAATATGCAGTGCATAAACTCTACGAATCGTCCTTCTCAGAAAGAACTTTTCCCCAGCATCATACAGTTCGATAGGGAAGAAATGGTTGTAATGGAGGACTTGATGGATGATATCTTGAGTCTGGGATTTGAATTGTCAAATCTGGGAGGTGGGGCTTATTCTGTCAACGGAGTTCCTGCCGGGATTGAAGGAATCGATGTGGATAAGTTATTGCACGAGATGCTTGCTTCGGCAAAAGACAGAACAAACAATATTCGAGTTGAGGCCCAAGAAGCACTGGCTCTTACAATGGCAGAGAATTCGGCAATTGTCTATGGGCAGGTGTTGACAGTTGTGGAAATGGAGCGTTTATTGCAAGATTTGTTTGCAACAAAAGCCTCTGCACGGACTCCTGAAGGGAAAATGATTTATACAATTATTGAAGATAAGCAGATAAATGACCTTTTTTGATGTCAAATGTTCTTTGATATAGATGTTTTTCGGCATAAAGTGTAAAAAAAACGGACGAAATAGGTTTTTTTTTGTTTTTTTGACATTTTTTTTGATTTTTGTTGTGTGTGAATAAACTAAAATTCTTACCTTTGTGCCGAGTTTAGTGAGAAAAGTGCTTTTTTAGGGGCGTTTTTTCAAGAATGCTCTTGATATAAAGGATGTTTTTGGCTATCTCCAGATACTATGTTTAGTATTTAGTAAAGAAGAAAAATATTAATTATTGTTTTATTAAAAATTGTATTTATGAAAAAGTTAATGATGGCGTTGGCCTTTGTAGGCCTCGGTACTGTTGCTGCTAACGCACAGTGCGACGAATTCGCAACACCTGCAACTTCAAAGTACAGCGTAGCCACAAATTCATTCTGGGCTAACTGGTATCTTCAGGTTGGTGTTGATGCAAACGTAACAAGCCTTTACAAACAAGGTAGTTTATTTAAGAAGGACTGGCACAATGGTCGTACTTATGGTGTTGACCTCGCTATTGGTAAGTGGTTCACTCCAGGCATTGGTACTCGTCTGAAACTCAACTGGGAGAATGGTGCATTCCACCACGCATTCCGTAATGCAGATCACGTATGGGAAGCACCAAATGGCTGTAAGGGCGGTTATGCTCAGATTTCTTTCGACACCGAGTTTAACTTGAGCAACATGCTTTGTGGCTACAGTGACACTCGTGTTTGGAATCTGATTGTTTACCCACGTATGGGTGTGATTCGTAATTTTGATAGCGGTAACTATGCTCCAGCATTTGGTGCAGGTTTAGAGTCTGCTTGGAAATTCTCGAAGCGTGTAGGTCTTTACCTTGATGTTGCTTGGGAGTTCACAACAAATGGTTATATGCCATACGTATCTGATGGTAAGGCTTTCGCTGCTAACAGCATCGCTTCTATCGACCTTGGTTTGACTTTCAACCTTGGCAAGACAGGTTGGTCTAAGGCTGTTTCTCTTGACGACTACGAGGCTCTCTCAGCAGAGGCTTGCTCTAAACTCGCTGCTCTCCGTGCACAACTTAAGGCTGAGCAGGATGAGAACGCTCGTCTCCGTGCTGAACTCGCTAAGTGGGCTAACCACAAGTGCCCAACAACTCCTTCTTCTACAGTTACTCCAGCCGCTGCTTCTGTATTCTTCGATCTGAATTCTTCTAAACTCAATTCTAAGAAGGATCTCATCAACATCGAGGCTGTTGCAACTGCTGCTAAGAACACTGGTGCTAAGGTTGTTGTGACAGGTTCTGCAGATAGCAAGACTGGTTCTTCTGCTTACAATCAGAAACTTTCTGAGGCTCGTGCTCAGGCTGTTGCTGACGAACTCGTTAACCTCGGTGTTGACCGTGCTAAGATTGAGACTAAGGGTGTTGGTGGTGTAAACGATGTTACTCCTTTCAACCTCAACCGTCGTGCAATCATCGAACTTAAGTAATTTCGACAAATAAGTAAAACGCAGGAGCCGTCTCCGTAAGGAGATGGCTCTTTTTTGTCTTTTTTTCTTGGCTCCATGAAAAAAAGTCTTGCTTTGTTTTGTCAGTTCGGAAAAAAGCCGTACCTTTGCAGTGCTTTTGAGGAAAGTGCCTTTTAATCAGACTTTAGGAGATGGATTTAAGTAGGCTTTTTTCAGTAAGTATCGGGATGTAGTACAGTTGGTAGTATACTTGGTTTGGGACCAAGGGGTCGCACGTTCGAGTCGTGTCATCCCGACCAACAAGGGGCGCTTAGCTCAGCTGGTTCAGAGCGTCTGCCTTACAAGCAGAGGGTCGGCGGTTCGAATCCGTCAGTGCCCACAGAGAAGACTAAAGGTCTTCTTTTTTTGTTTTATGTAGTTGTGCATGAAAGTTTATGGTAGCAATCAGGGGTCAATAGAAAAAAATTTATCATGATTTGTGGCTTATTGGGTCATTTTGACCTATAGACCTGATTCGTGAATTTGGCGGGGCAAGGATAAAGTTGCTTGTTTACCTGTACAAAAAATGTGAAAACATTGAATGTTCCACGTCTTTTGTAGTTGTTGTTCCACGGAAAATGTGTATCTTTGCAGCAGAATTGAATGATTGTACAAAAAGGTTTGATATGGGAAAAATTATTGCATTAGCGAATCAGAAAGGTGGTGTTGGTAAAACGACAACGGCAATCAATCTTGCAGCAAGTCTTGCAGCCCTGGAAAAGAAGGTGCTGGTTGTAGATGCCGACCCGCAGGCAAATGCTTCTTCGGGGTTAGGAGTGGACATACAGCAAGTTGATACCTCCATTTATGATTGTATTGTAAATTCTACAGACCCTCATGAGGCTGTTTATACAACAGATATAGAAGGATTGGATGTCCTGCCGAGTCATATAGATTTGGTCGGTGCTGAAATAGAGATGTTGAACGTCAACAAACGTGAAACCGTCTTGAAGCGTATTCTCGACCCTGTTCGTTCAGAGTATGACTATATTTTGATTGACTGTTCGCCTTCGTTGGGTATTATCACCGTCAATTCTTTAACTGCGGCAGACTCCGTGATTATTCCTGTTCAGTGTGAATATTTTGCCCTTGAGGGAATTAGCAAACTGCTGAACACCATCAAAATCATCAAATCCAAGTTAAACACCCGTTTGGAGATAGAAGGTTTCCTTCTCACCATGTTTGATTCTCGTCTTCGTTTGGCGAACCAGATTTATGAGGAAGTTCGACGTCACTTCCAAGAATTGGTTTTCAAGACTGTTGTCCAACGCAATGTGAAACTTTCTGAGGCTCCGAGTCATGGCATACCTTGTATTTTGTATGATGCCACGTCGAATGGTGCCAAAAATTACATTGCCCTTGCCAAAGAGGTCGTCAGTCGTGAAACGGCTAAAGATTAGTAACATTCTTGTACAAATAGATTTAATAGTATGGCAGTAAGAAAGAAATTTGGTCCTGCCCTTGGCCGTGGTCTTGACGCTCTCATTTCTACCGAGGATGTCCGTACAGAGGGTTCGTCAACCATCAATGAAATAGATATCAATTTGATTGAGCGGAATCCCAATCAGCCTCGTCGTGAGTTTGAAGAAGAGGCATTGCAGGAACTCGCCGATTCTATTGCAGAAATAGGCATCATTCAGCCCATTACTTTGCGTGAACTGGACAATGGTCACTATCAAATTATTGCTGGTGAACGTCGTTGGCGTGCCTCCCAGAAAGCAGGGCTTACCACGATTCCCGCTTACATTCGCACGGCAAGCGATGAAAACGTTATGGAGATGGCTCTTGTTGAGAACATTCAACGCCAAGACCTCAATTCCATCGAAATCGCATTGGCATATCAGCATTTGATTGATGAATACAATCTGACACAAGAGCGTTTGAGCGAGCGTGTCGGCAAGAAGCGTGCCACCGTAGCCAATTACCTTCGCCTGCTGAAGTTGCCAGCCCCCGTTCAGGTTGCGATTCAGAATCATAAGATAGACACAGGTCATGCTCGTGCGTTGTTGGCTCTTGACGACCCGAAAGACCAGGTGAAACTCTTCAAGGAGATTCAAGAAAAAGGATATTCAGTGCGCCAGGTGGAGGATATCATTAAGTATATGAATGCCGGCGAGAATGAAATGGAAGCAAAGAAAAAGGCAACCACAACAAAGCCTCTTTCCGAAGAGTTTGAAGAGTTGCGAGGACGTTTTTCCCAACTTCTTGGCTCTGATGTAAAGATTGCCTGTTCTTCTAAGGGCGGAGGAAAAGTCACTTTCTCTTTCAAGAATGCAGACGAACTGCGTCACATTATTTCCCTCTTGCAAAAATAACCTTTCGTCTTGAGACCCCCCTGTTCAACATATTGCCGAATCTGCATCTTTCTTTTGTCGATGCTTTTCTTTGCCGATGTCAACGCACAAGAGGTGGAGACCGCTGCTCCTGTGCCCCATGCCCGTTCTCGTCGCGAAAGCAATGTCAGGGTGAAGGTCGATTCTCTCTCCACCGATACGCTGCATCTGGACGATGCAATCTTGGATGCTCAGATAGATTCAGTGAAGAACGAAGAGGACTATGCGAAAGCGACAGGAGCGGACACATCCCGTGTGCAGTTCTCTTTTTCGACAGATCCTGCTGACATTCAGTTGAGTAAAAAGAGTGACCGCTTCATCCCCAATCCCAAGAAAGCCCTGTGGCTTTCCATCGTCATTCCTGGTGGTGGACAAATCTATAACCGTAAGTATTGGAAATTGCCGCTTGTTTATGGTGGATTCTTGGGATGTGCATACGCGATGACATGGAATAATACCATGTATCGTGACTATTCGCAGGCGTACATTGACATTATGGACACCGACGACAACACGAAGAGTTATGAGAATTTCATACCCCCCAGTTACAATGTCAGTGCCAACCTCACACGTTTGCAGGAACTTTTCAAAAGAAAAAAGAATTATTATCGCCGATACCGCGACTTGAGTATGTTTTGTATGATAGGAGTGTACGCCCTTTCCATCCTCGACGCATACGTAGATGCCGAACTTTCCAGTTTTGACATCAGCCGCGATTTGTCGATGAAGGTGCATCCGACTGTCATCAACGACCGTTATTCCGCCATGCACAGCAGTGGCATGAGCAGCAACTCATACGGTTTGCAATGTAGCCTTGCTTTTTAACAACGAAAAACCTATAACTATATGAATAAGAGATTTTTATTGACATGTGTATCAGCAATGTTCACCTTGTGGGCTTCCTCCCAGGAGGTGATAATCGTTGTTGAAGATAGTGGGAAAACAGAAGTGTTCGATATGCCAGAAGGTATGCTCGTCAGCGAGGAAGAGTTGATGAAAGATTACACCAACTCCTCCAATCTCACGGAGGGAGTGGACAATAGTCGCACACTTTCTTACAGTGATTCCATCTTGGTGAGCCGCCTTTCTCGTATTCCCACAACGATTGAGATGCCTCTCAACGATGTGACTCGCAAGTTTATCGACACTTATAGCACCCGTATGCAAGGTTCTGTGTCCGTCATGCTGGGGGCAGCGAATTTCTACAATCCCATCTTCGAGGAGGCCCTTGAGCGTTATGGTTTGCCATTGGAACTTAAGTACTTGCCAGTTATCGAGTCTGCCCTTCGTCCTTCCGCCACCTCTCATGCTGGTGCTGCGGGTCTGTGGCAGTTTATGATTACTACAGGCAAACGCTATGGCTTGGAGGTGAATACGCTGGTTGACGAGCGTCGCGACCCTGTCAAATCCAGTGATGCCGCTGCTCGCTATCTGCGTGACCTCTACGATATGTTTGGCGACTGGGGTCTTGCCATTGCTGCATACAACTGCGGTGAGGGCGGCATCCAAAAAGCCATCGCACGTTCTGGCAATCAGGAAGGTGCCGACTTCTGGACGGTGTACAATCGCCTTCCTCGCGAAACACGCGGCTACGTTCCCGCCTTCATCGCTGCCACCTACATCATGAACTACTATTGCGAGCATGGCATCACCCCTCGTGAGGCAACCCTGCCGATGGAGTCCGACACAGTCGTGGTGCAGCGAGAGGTGAATTTCTCTCAGATTGCATCTAAATGCAATGTGACCGTTGACGAACTTCGTGCCATCAATCCTCAGTATCGCAAGGACGTTATTCCTGCCAATTACGTGCTTCGTCTTCCCGCTGGTGCCGTTGAGGAGTTTCTTCTGAAGGAGGACAGCATCTATGGCATCAACCCAGCCAACAGTATGGCGTTGACGGGAACGCGGCGTGCCATCACCGACGATGTCGAGGCGACTCAACCTGTTGAAACACAGGCTCGTCAGACATCATCTCGCTATTCGAGCCGCAATTCTCGTTCCACTCGCAGCCGTAGCAGAAGCCGCAGTCGACAGACCTCGCAGAGCGTCTCGGTCAAGAGTGGCGACACCCTGTCTGCCATTGCCAAGCGTAACGGCACCACCGTTGCCAAGATTCGTCAACTGAATGGCATCAAGGGCGATGTCATCCGTCCTGGCCAAAAGGTTCGTGTCAAGTAGTTTTTGACGTCCATCAATTTTCCGAGAGTTCAACCACATATTTTTCATTTCGCCTATGGATACCGCACACACCAACATCGACCCTGAAGAGCAGATGGTAAATGATGAGTTTCAGCAACTTGTGGATGCTTACTTGGCAAGCAAGCACCGCAAAAAAGTGGAAATTATCACCAAGGCATTCAACTTTGCCAAACATGCCCACAAGGGTGTGCGGCGATTGTCGGGCGAGCCATACATCATGCACCCCATTGCGGTGGCAAAGATTGTGTGTATCGAAATTGGTCTGGGCTCCACCTCCATCTGTTCCGCCCTTCTCCACGATGTGGTGGAAGATACGGACTATACGGTCGAGGACATCGAGAACATGTTTGGCCCCAAGATAGCCCAGATTGTGGATGGCCTGACCAAGATTTCGGGCGGCATCTTTGGCGAACATGCCTCGGCACAGGCGGAGAACTTCAAAAAGTTGCTGTTGACGATGAGCGACGACATTCGTGTCATCCTCATCAAGATTGCCGACCGCCTGCACAATATGCGTACCTTG
>CALAVF010000257.1 GCA_937892315.1 uncultured Prevotellaceae bacterium
ATTGCAGCATCATCGTTGTCTTACCGACACCTTTGGCTCCGCGAATACAGAGCATACGGTCCTCCCAGTCTATTGAGGAATATAGATAGCGCTTGAATCGGGAGTCAACATCACGAACTAATCGGATGGAACTTGTGTAGAGGTCTTGAATTTCCATTGCAAAGTAAGAATGTCATATTATAATGTTTGCAAAGTTAAAATTATTTATTGGAATGACAAGGCTAATATACAAAAACGTTACTTTCGTTTAACGTTATTTATGATAAATGTTATTTGTAGATAACATTTTTAGCAAAAAACGTTATTTTGGCATTACGAAACTTGTTATGATTCTTTGAAAAGTTTATGAATTATATTATTACTGGTGGGACGGGCTTCATTGGTACCCATTTGACAAATCTTATAAAGGAAGTGCACCCAGATGCCAAGGTTTGGAATCTGGATATTGTCACTCCGGGGACACCGAACCCCGCTGTGAAGAATTATAAACCAGCAGTGAAGGAGGGAGAAGCGTTGAGTTCAACCTTTGTGCATTGCGATGTCCGACAGTCAATCGGTGAACTTCCGTTTACTCCGACGTCAGAGGATGTCATCTTCAACTTCGCTGCGGTGCATCGTACCCCGGGACATCCCGACCATGCGTATTTCGAGACGAATATCCGTGGGGCGGAGAACGTGTGTGCCTTTGCGGAGAAGCACGGCATCAAGAACATCGTGTTCACTTCTTCCATCGCTCCATACGGTGCGGCGGAGGAACTGAAGGAGGAGACGACCTTGCCCACACCAAACACTCCCTACGGCATCTCGAAACTGGTGGCGGAGAAGATTCACCAGATATGGCAGAAGGGTGGAGAGGGACGGAAACTGACAATCGTTCGTCCGGGCGTGGTGTTCGGAAAGGGAGAGAACGGCAACTTCACGCGTCTGTACTGGGGCATTCGCAAGCATACGTTCGCCTATCCTGGCAGAAAGGATACGATTAAGGCCTGCGTGTATGTGAAAGAATTGGTGCGGTTCATCCTCTGGAACGTTGAAGAAAGGACTTCACCGTTCGAGGTGTATAACTGCACGTTCGAGCCTGCATACACCATCGAGCAGATTGTGCAGACGATGAAGAAGGTGACGGGGCTGCATCAGGCGGTGCCATACGTGCCGAATGCGGTCATCATGCCTGCCGCCGTCGGGGCAAAACTTGTAGGCTCTCCGATGGGCATTTGCCCTGCCCGTGTGAAGAAGTTGCAAATCTCCACCAATATCAGTGGCAAGAAGATGAAGGAGAGTGGCTATCAGTTCAAGTGGACTTTCGAGGATGCCATCGAGGACTGGTTTGAGGACAATAAAAAGTTATATCTGCAATAGATGATGTCAAGAATTGAGGCGAAGCCTTATTGGGAGTTCATCCGTTTCTGCATGGATGCTCAACAGCAGGTTCCTGAATCCATAGAGAAGATGGATTGGGAAAAATTGTTCTTGTTCATGAAGCAGCAGGCGTTGACGGGCGTTGGCTTTCAAGGCATAGAGCGGCTGAAAGAAAACCATGTGGATGTGCCAAGGGCTCTTTTGCTGAGGTGGTATGCTTTAAGCGAGAAAATCAAAGCCCGCAATATCTACATGGACAAGTGCTGTGTGGAACTTGCCGGGCTCTTGGCCAAAGACGGCTTCAGGAGTTGTGTTCTGAAAGGACAGGGCAACACGCTTTTCTACCCAGACCCTTATGTGCGGTCATCTGGCGATATAGACATCTTTGTCATGAGCGATGAGGGGATGGGCATCAAGGAGCGGCGAAGAGTCGTTTTGAACTATGTGAGGAAGAAGTTCCCACAGACGAGGATTCGTTACCAGCACATCGATTTCCCCGTCTTTAAGGATGTCGAAGTGGAAATGCACTTTATCCCTACAGCAAAGAATAATCCCGTTTACAATTATCGCATTCAGCAATGGGTGGAGAAACAGATGCCTCGGCAATGTGCCAATATCGTGTGTTTGCCTGATGGTGTAGGAACGATTCCTGTACCGACGGATGAATTCAACCTCGTTTATCAGATGTCACACATGATGCACCATTTCTTTGATGAGGGCATTGGACTGAGGCAGATGATGGATTACTATTATCTTTTGCGGAAAGCAAACGATGAATTGATAATGGATAATGGGCAATTGAGAATGACTTTAAGGTATCTGAACCTTTATCAGTTTGCAGGTGCTGTGATGTATGTGATGCGGGAGGTTTTTGGGCTGGAAGAGAAGATGATGATTGTGCCTGTTGATGAGAGGAGGGGAAAGACGTTGATGGATGAGATATTGAAGGGTGGAAACTTCGGGAAGCATTCGGGATTGACACAGCATAGCACAGGTGTGAAGTATTTCCTGAAGATTCGCCGCAATATGCGGTTTGTGCGTGAATATCCAGCGGAGGCATTGTGTGAACCGTGGTTCCGAACATGGCATTTCTTCTGGCGATTGTGGAATCAATAAAATATTCAATTTGACTAAAAATAGCCTTTTGTATCGCATAAATACAAAAGGCTATTTTTGTTTATAATTGCCACCAAAATAGTCTCTATTATCATTTTATTGAGCCCAAGAAAGACGTTTTATCAGAAATTTGAAAGAAAGATCGCGGAATATTCTAAAAAACACTTTATTTTCCGTAAATTTGCAGCCAATTTGCCAAATGAAACAACAACATTGATAATCATAAACAATGGAAAAAAGAAAAGCATATATAACACCACTCATCGAAATCTTTGAAATGCCTTCATCCCCCATCATTTGCCTCTCTTATACCGACCAAGAAGCAGATGAATCTGACGTATTATGACAGCATCTCTTCCAACCTAATCACTTCTTTTCTGTATTCCTCCGCCTGGAGGAATTCGAGTTTTTTGGCGGCTTCCTTCATGAATTTTCGGTTGCGGTCGATGGCACGTTGAATCTCATCGGGTGTCATGGCATTGTAGATGGTATCTTCCTCGTTTTCAGCAGCGATAGAGGCATTTTCTTCAATGTATGCTACACCTTGATAGTCAACCGGCTTATGTTGGTTGATGGCAATTTGTGCCTTCTGAATCTGGGTCGGCGTGATGCCATGTTCTTCGTTGTATGCCATTTGTTTTTTGCGGCGGCGATTCGTTTCGTCAATGGTGCGTTGCATTGTTTCCGTGATGGTCTCGGCATACATGATGGCAAGTCCGTGAACATTGCGGGCTGCACGTCCGATGATTTGGACAAGAGAGCGATGGTCGCGTAGAAATCCCTGATAGTCTGCATCAAGAATGGCGACGAGAGACACTTCGGGGAGGTCAAGACCTTCACGCAACAGGTTGATGCCGATGAGCACATCATAAACCCCTGCACGGAAGTCGTTGATGATGTCCACACGGTCGAAGGTATCCACGTCGGAGTGGATGTAATTGGCTTTGATTCCCACGCCATTGAAGAAGTCCGCCACCTCTTCCGCCTGACGTTTGGTCGATGTGATGACCAAGGTACGCTCCCCTACCTCAATGCGGCGATGGATTTCTTCCATCAGGTCATCCATGAAATTGAGTTTTGGACGCACCTCGATAGGAGGGTCGAGCAAGCCTGTTGGACGAATCAGTTGCTCCACAATGACACCTTCTGCACGTTCCAGTTCATACTCGGCAGGAGTGGCGGACACAAAAATCGTCTGTGGCGTCAACTCCTCAAACTCCTCAAGCCTCAGCGGACGATTGTCCAATGCAGCAGGAAGACGAAACGCATAATCGACCAGATTCTCCTTACGCCGACGGTCGCCACCCCACATCGCTTTCACCTGTGGAATCGACTGGTGACTTTCGTCCACAATCAGCAAATAGTCATCGGGAAAGAAATCCAGCAGGCAATAAGGGCGTTCACCTGCCGCACGACCATCAAAATAACGTGAATAGTTCTCGATGCCCGAACAATGCCCCGTCTCACGAATCCATTCCAAATCGTTCGTCACCCGCAACTCTATCTGTTTCGCCTTCTCCACGTCCCCCTTTTCCAGATAAAATTCGATGCGTTCGTGCAAGTCATCCTCTATCATGTGGATGGCACGCTGCGTCTGCTCCTTACTGGTCATAAAGAGATTGGCAGGATAAATCTTGTATTCATCGTATGATGTGATAGGATACAACGTGTTCACATCCAGTTCCTGAATCTCATCGATGGTATCATCATAATAGCCAATCCTCAGAATCTTCTCGTCGTAAGCCAAATAGATGTCCACCGTCTCGCCCTTCACCCGAAACTGTCCACGTTCCAATTCGTCCGCATTCGCCATGTCATTGTTCACGTAGAGCATATCCACCAGTTTGCGGCGGAGCGTCTCTTGCGGCAAATCTAGGTCTCTCTGTATCGTCAGAATGTTCTCCGCATAACTCGTCGGAGCACCCATGCCATAAATGCAGGAAACAGAAGAAACGATGATGACATCCTTACGTCCCGACAGCAGCGACGAAGTGGCAGCCAGACGACTACGGTCAAGGTCGGCGTTGATGGCAAGGTCCTTCTCTATATAGGTGCCCGTGGATGGAATATAAGCCTCCGGCTGATAATAGTCATAATAACTCACATAATACTCCACCGCATTGTGGGGGAAGAAAGCCTTCATCTCCGTGTACAACTGATGAGCCAGCGTCTTGTTGTGGCTGAAAATCAAGGTTGGCTTGCCCACATTCTGAATGACATTCGCCATCGTAAACGTCTTGCCCGACCCCGTCACACCCAACAACACCTGAGCAGGCACCCCGTCGAGCACCCCCTGGGTCAACTGTTCTATCGCCTGAGGCTGGTCTCCTGTTGGCTGATACTTCGATGTTAACTGAAATTCCATGCGTCATTTTTCTGTTTCGAGATGCAAAATTACGACTTTCCACCCGTAAATCGCCACCAAAAGCAGACTTTTTTCTTAATGAAAGTGAAATATTCGTCACTTGTTATCCTTTCTTCAGCAAAAAAGCGTAACTTTGCAGCCGTAATAAAAAATATCGATGAGAAAAATTCTGTCAATTGGGTTGATTTCGGTACTGGTTTTATGCTCTTGCAACTCCTACAACCAAGTGCTGAAGTCTTCTGATTATGATTATAAATACGAGGCTGCGAAGGAATACTACACTTCGGGGCACTACACAAAGGCTTATCAACTGCTGGAAGAGTTGGTGATGGTCTTGAAGGGGTCGGACAGAGGCGAAGAGTCCCTGTTCATGTTGGGCATGTGCTACTACAACCTTCACGACTACGAGACCGCCTCCATGTATCTTGACCGATACACAAAGACCTATTCCAAGGGTGAATACACCGAGTTGGCACGCTTCTACAGCGGCAAAGCATCCTACATGCAAAGCCCTGATCCACGCCTCGATCAGTCGCCCACCTACACAGCCATCAACCAGTTGCAAGACTTCCTCGATTTCCATCCCTATTCCGACAAACGCGAGGAGGTGAACGACCTGATTTACGAACTGCAAAACCGCCTTGTGCAGAAAGAGTATGACAGTGCAAAACTCTACTACAACCTTGGAGCCTATACTGGCAACTGCTCCAACGGAGGCAGCAACTACGAGGCGTGTATCATCACTGCCGAAAACGCCCTGAAGTCATACCCCTACACTCGCCTGCGCGAAGACCTCTACATGCTCATCCTCCGCAGCCGCTACCAGTTGGCACAGCGAAGCGTCGAAGAGAAGAGCGAAGAGCGATACCGTCAGACCATCGACGAGTACCATGGCTTCAAGAACGAGTTCCCCGACAGCAAGTACATCAAAGAAGTGGAAAGCATCTTCAAGCACTCCAACGCCAAAGTGAAAGCCGAGGCAGAGAAAGATTAAAAACTCCAGACAAAGAACAAAAAGAAAAACAAAATAAAGACTATGGATTTCAAGAAAACCAACGCACCATCAACCACCGTGACACGCAACTTGATGGATTTCAGCCGTGACACCAACAACGTTTACGAAAGCGTAGCCATCATCTCCAAGCGAGCCAACCAGATTGCCGCCGAGATGAAAGAAGAACTCAGCAAGAAACTCGTCGAGTTCGGTGCCAACAGCGACTCCCTCGAAGAGATTTTCGAGAACGAAGAGCAGATTCAGATTTCACGCTACTACGAGCGTCTGCCCAAACCAACGCTCATCGCCACACAAGAGTTCCTCGAGGACAAGGTGTACTATCGCAACCCTGCAAAAGAGGCAGATCGAAAACTCTAAAAGACATCCATGATTCAGCGAATACAGACGGTCTATCTGGCACTGGTGCTCATCTTGTCGTTCGTCGGGCTCATCTCCACCATCGGAGAGTGGACCGTCGCCGATGCGGTAGTCGCCCACTTCAGCAACTTCACCTTCGGAGCCGAAGGACAGTACAAGGCATTAGACACCCTCTGCGGTCCCTGGTGCCTGGGTGGATTGCTCATCCTTGTCATACTGCTTTCGTTCATGAGCATCATGCTCTTCCGCAAGCGTATGCGGCAACTGAGACTCACAATCTTCAGCACCATTCTGCTGGTGGGCTATGTGGCAGCCTATGCCGTTTTTGCCTACTACTACCAGTTGAATCTCGATGTTTATGCAATGACAGCATCCGAGACCGAGGCGGAGGCTCTTATCTCACCCACCTTCCACATCAAGTTCGTGGCAGTCTTCCCCGTGCTAAGCATCATCCTCAATTGCCTCGCCATCCAAGGCATCCGCAAAGACGAGGCACTGGTTCGTTCGCTCGACAGAATCCGATAAGAGAAAAATCTTTTCCCACAAGACATTTTTTCCCGAAAATGTTTTGTCAGTTCAAGAAAATGTACTACCTTTGCACTCGCAATCGGGAAGCAAGCCCTCTTGCGGACTGAAAGTGGACACAGAAAGACCTGTAGATTTTAGGCGTAAAACTGCGGAAATAGCTCAGTTGGTAGAGCACAACCTT
>CALAVF010000258.1 GCA_937892315.1 uncultured Prevotellaceae bacterium
CATCGTCCCAAATCTCATCTGTTTCAACAAAATGCTTGCAAATGAGCAAGGGCTTGAACCGCTGATGATGGGCAGTGACCCCAGCTTCGTTGAGTTCCTTGGGCACCAGCCACATCCCGGATGCATACTCTGTGCCGCCGCTCACCCACTGCAACGTATCATAATTTTGCTGCAAATAGTTCAATTTGAGGCCCTTGATCCACGGATAGGCATAACCATAGACCCGAAAGCCCAACACCTCCTCAATCGTATCAGAGTACCAGCTAGAAGAGGCGACCAAGAAATGGTCACCCCGCTTGAGCATGCACATCATGGCCACTTCATCGGTGGTAGACAAGGGTTCATCATCGGTGGTGATGAGGTAAACGTGTCGCTCATCGGCAGGGATGGCGGTCTCGAGTTGCGACAGGGTGAGCGTTGTTGTCGTGTAGCCTTGTGGCAATGATGCCGCCATCACCGAGTCGAACAATGCCGAGCCAAACGGCTCTTCGTCATTGTGGGTGAAAGTTGGCTTCCATGTGAAGTGCTTGGGTGTCGCCACCTCGATGAGCATCATGCCCACAAATAAGATAATGACGGCGATGATGAATGTTCGCATGCCCTTCATGCCTCACCCCCTTTCTCGCCCTGCTCCGCCAGCTCGTCGCTGATGCGTGCGATGAGCGTGCGTGAGCGCTCACGCATCTGTTGGTAAGTGTCCTCGGTTGCCTCAAAGTTGCCATACCGCACCCGCAGGAACTCGTTGGTCATCTCGCGGAACTCTGTGGAGCGTTCCTCGCGCGTGTATTGCGAGGGGGTCTTGTACAGTGCCCACTCGATGCGACCATTGTCTGCCAGCCACCGCAATGTCTTGAGGTGCGTCAGCCGTGATGCCTCGCGCCAGTCATGCTGCGCTACAGCTTGGTCAATTCGCTCGTCGAAATCGATGCCGTCGAATTTGTCACCTGCCATGCTTGTGTTGATTTCAAAGTTGCCCGTGAGGTGTGGGCTGAACCGATAATCGAGTATGATGCCAAGTCGGAAGGCGAATACGGCACACGACTTCTCATTGATGCCCATGGTGCTCAGGTCTTCCTTTTCTATGCCATTCCCAGAGGCTTTTTTGCTCAGGTGTTTTTCGCCTGTCGCCAATAGGGCAAGTCCGATGCTGCCCATGACATGGAAGGGGTGGTCGCTTTTGCTGTAGTAGGCACTCATGGAAGTGAAATCGAGGAGGCAATCGCCATACGCCTCGACTGTTCCAAAGTGGTAAAAAGGACTGCTGTATTTTCCCTGATATTCAGTTGTACTTGTCCATTCCACATCACCTCGGTTCTTGGTGGTAAAATATCCCACGCCGACACGGCATCCAACCTTGGGAGTGAAGAACTTTCCGCCATAGACGTTGAAGCCAACGCCCAACGCACTTCCGAAATCTCTGAAGACGGAGTGGTCCGTAATATTATCGGCAATAGCAAAGGTGGGTCCTACTTGTCCGCCAATAAACCAATCTTTCTTGTTGGGTTGTGACAGAAGGAACTGAGAAAAGGCTGGTAAAAACGCCAGCGATAGCAATACGATTGTGAAGATTCTTTTCATGGCTTAATTGTTTTGGGGCAAAGTTACGATATTCTTGTGAAACAAACAAATAAAATCTCTTTTTCTTATATCATTGGTAGGCTTTCTCCGTTAATTTTCCGGTAAAGGTCAAGTGCAAACACGTCTGTCATGCCAGAAATGTAATCGAGAACCGCCATGATGCGGACGTAGGTGTCGGGACTTTTTACCTCGTATTGGCTGGACACACGGTCGAGCAGCAGTTTGCTGTATGCGTGGTTCGGATTCATGGCTGCCTCGGTGAAAAGTTCGATAAGGGTGGAAATAATCTTGTAACCAGCCAGTTCGGTGTCCACAACGTCGCGGCTCCTGTAAATGCGAGTTGTGGCAACCTTGACGCACGCATCATAAGCGTCTTTAATTAACGGACATGAGTGTTTCAGGAGTGAGCCTTCGAAGGTTCCGTTGAGAATGGCATCTTCATTCTCCACAAACACACGCACGCATTCTCTTTCGAGTGCCCCGATGGCACAGGAACGAAAATAAACGACATTTTCGTTCTTATCATCGACCTGTCTTGACCGTTCGATGATGTGTTCACGGCTTTCGGGCTTGACAAATCCCAACATGAGGTCACGAGTCTCTTCGAAAGAGAGGATTTTCAGTTTGTGGGCATCTTCGATATCCATGATTTCATAACAGATGTCGTCTGCCGCTTCGACCAGATAGGCGAGAGGGTGGCGGTGCCACCGGTCGCCTGTGCGGGGAATGCCAAGTTCAAGTGCGATTTTCTCGTAGAGTGGTTTCTCCTGGGTGAAGTAGCCAAACTTTTGCTTTGTGGCTTCTGTGGCAGGGAAGGGGTACTTGACGATGCTGGCAAGGGTGGAGTAAGTGAGAACGAAACCTCCTTCTCGCCGGCCATGAAACTGATGGGTGAGCAGACGAAAGGCATTGGCGTTGCCGTCAAAGTGGGTAATGTCAGCCCATTGAGCATCAGTCAGTTGACCTTTGTACTTGATGCCTTCCCCCTCGGCAAAATGAGAAGCAATGGCTCGTTCGCCAGAATGCCCGAAAGGGGGATTGCCCATGTCGTGGGCAAGGCAGGCGGCACTGACAATGGAACCAATTTCTCCCATCAGCGTGTTGGCAAGTTCGGGATGCTTTTCAATGAGCAGTCGTGCCACATCATCTCCTAAACTTCGTCCGACGCTTGCGACTTCGAGGGAATGTGTGAGGCGGTTGTGTACGAAAATGCTGCCCGGCAGAGGGAAAACCTGTGTCTTGTTCTGCAAACGACGGAAGGGTGCAGAGAAAATGAGCCGGTCGTAATCACGCTTAAATTCTGTGCGGTCATCTTTGCGATTGATGTGTAACTCCTCCTGTCCGAGTCGCTTATTTGAGATAAGTTGTTGCCAATTCATTGTTGATTAACGATTTTTATCTTGCAAATGTACACAAATCAAGCGATAAATTGTTAACTTTGCACCAAATTTTGCCGTATGGAAGTGAAAATTATCAATAAATCGCATCATCCGCTGCCTCAATACGCAACTCCGCAGTCAGCAGGAATGGACTTGCGTGCCAACCTTGATGCACCCATCACATTGGAGCCTTTGGCTCGTGTACTTGTTCCGACAGGATTGTTCATGGCACTGCCTGTTGGCTATGAAGCACAGGTGCGTCCCCGTTCGGGTTTGGCGATTAAGAAAGGGGTGACTGTGCTGAACTCACCAGGCACGATAGATGCAGATTATCGAGGTGAGGTTTGTGTAATCCTTGTCAATTTGTCCAAAGAGCCTTTTGTCATCAACGATGGCGAACGTATTGCCCAAATGGTCATCGCCAAGCATGAACAGCCCGATTTGTTAGAGGTGGAAGTGCTGGATGAGACCGAACGTGGTGCTGGCGGTTTTGGGCATAGTGGGGTGAAATAGGGTGAGTCACGGAAAGAATTGTAAGAGTCCAGAATCATAAAACAAAAGGCAAAGGCATGAAGCGTTTGTTTATATTTTTCGTTCTTGCTGTGTCCGTGTTGTCGATGCAGGCACAGTCAACGAAGTTTGACTATATTTTTCAAGAAGCGTTACGTCAGAAGTTGGCTCAGAGAATGGATGCGGCGATTGACTTGTTTGACTATTGCCATCAACTTGACCCCACATCGGGGGTGGTACTCTATGAACTGGCAGACCTTTACCGATATACGAAAAACGATAGTTTGGCTATTGACGCTTTAGAAAAGGCAAGCAAACTTTATCCAGACAATTATTGGTATAAAAACCATTTGGTCATGCTCTATTTGGAGGGACGTCGTAACGAAGAGGCATTGAAGGTGGTGGAAGAGATGGCACAGCAGTTCCCTGATAAGAGCGAGATACTCATGATGTTGCTGGATTTGTACGAGAAAAAGGGTGACCATGCAAACATGGTGAAGGTTTTGGATAAGGTCGAACTGAAAGAAGGCAAGAGCGAACAACTTTCGATGGAAAAGTTCCGTCTTTTCTTGCAGATGAATGAAGAAAAACGAGCCTTTGAAGAAATGGCTAATCTGGCAGAGGAATATCCCAATGACCTCCGTTATCAAGTAGTGATTGGTGACCTTTATCTTGATGCAGGCAAGAAAGCGGAAGCATTGAAGCAGTTCAAGATGGTGGAAGAAAAAGACCCTGGCAACGTGACCTTGCAACTTTCGTTGTCAAATTACTACCAGATGGAAGGTCCCGATTCTCTCTATCAAGCATATTTGGTCAAGTTGCTTACCAATCCTCAATTGGATGAGGCGACACGTACCCGAATGATGGGTGTGTTGGTGTATGAGAACTTGAATCAGAATGGCGATTCGACACGCATCCTCAATATGTTTGACAAGGTGCTTCAAGAGCCTCAGGAACAGACGGGGTTGCTGGAGTTGAAAGTACGCTATATGGTGACCAAACGGATGTCGAACGAAGATGTGAAGCCTTATCTGCATCAGATTTTGGAGATTGATCCAGAGAACGACATGGCTCGTCAGCAACTTTTGGCATACGCTATTGAAGAAAACGATAGTGTGGGGATTGTCAATGTGTGTAAGCCTGCGGTAGATTATAACGTGGCAGATCCCGTATTTTATTATTACTTGGGTGTTGGCTACTTCCAATTGGATGAAAAGCAAAAGGCTATTGATGCGTTTCGGGCAGGATTGGAGCATGTGGAAAATAGTACCAACGATAACAAAACGCAACTATATGTCAACATGTATGCTCTGATGGGGGATATGTATCATGCTCTTGGACAGGACGATAAAGCGTTTCAGGCATACGATTCCTGTTTGGTCTATAAACAGAATGATGCCATGGTGCTTAATAATTATGCTTATTATTTGTCCCTCAAGAAGAAAGACCTTCAGAAAGCAGAAGAAATGAGCCGACAGGCCAATGAGATAGAGCCAGACAATGCGACTTATCTTGACACGTTGGCGTGGGTGCTCTTCCAGCAGAAGAAGTATGGTGAGGCTAAACAGTACATGGACAGAGCGGTAGAGTTGATGAAGGAAGAGGATGAGGACATGAGTGACGATATTCGAGAACACATAGAACAAATCAATAAAAAAGCGAAAAAATGAAGAAAATTCTCATATTATGGTTGATACCTGTGGCATTGATGCTCGCATCGTGCCATTCCAGCAAGAAAGCAGCCAAGGATGATGCTGACAAGACAAAACCGACGACCACGGTTGTGACTCCATCGATGTCATCGACCACTTCGGCAAAGACCGTAGCACCAAAAGACACCGTGTCTGCTCGTAAGGATGTGAAGGTGAAGATTGCCGATGGCACCAACTTTACATCGAAGGTCAGGGTCAATATCACACAGGATGGCAAAAACATCTCCACTACTGGCACACTTCGTATGCGTTATGGCGATGTGATTCAGTTGACACTTGTTGACCCTGTTTTAGGCATTGCAGAATTAGGACGTATGGAATTGTCACCAGATAAAATGTTGATTATCGACCGCATCAACAAGCGTTATGTCGATACTCCATATTCAGAGTTCAATGCTTTGAAGAGCAAGAATATAGATTTTGCGGCCATTCAAGATTTCTTCTGGCAGGAGGCACAAAATTCTGACGAACTTTCTTACACAATCCCGGCTAAAACATCCATTAAAATAGACTTGAAACTCTCGGGCAAGGGCAATGCTTCCAACTGGACTGCTCATACGACGGTTTCGGACAAATACACAAAAACTGATGCTAACAAGTTGTTTAGCAAGATGGTTGGTCAATAATCCTTTTTTTGATTGATAGATGCGGCGATACCTCTTTCTCATATTAGCGATGCTCTTGGTTCTTCCTATTTCGGCACAAACCAGAAACAGGACGGTTGGTTCATCTACCAAGAAAACAACCACAACGACCAAGGCTGCTGTCAAGACACCCCAGAAAAAAACGGTTCCTCAGAAAAAGACCACCCCTCAGAAGGTGGATAAAAAGACACAATTGAGGAATGAGAAAGCCGCCGCTCAAAAGGCACGCCAGCAGTCGCAGGCTCAGTTGGCACAGTTGAACAAGAACGTGAAGGCGAGTCTCGATAGTGTGCTGATACTCGACCATCAAATAGGCAAACAACAACAGTCTATTGACAGTCTCAATAAAGACATTGTCTCTTTGGGTTCCACCATCGACACGCTCAACTTGCAGTTGGCCAAGTTGCAGAAAGATTTGGAGATCAAGAAGAAACGCTATGCCAAAGCGATGGTGTATTTGCGGAGGAACAAGTCCGTGCAGAATAAACTCATGTTTGTCTTCTCTGCCGATAACTTCACGCAGATGGTACGCCGTTTTCGCTATATGCAAGAGTATTCCACCTTCCAGAAGGCTCAGGGAGAATTGTTGAAAGAGAAACAATTGGAGGTGAAGGCGAAGCAGAATGAGTTGTTGGCAGCCAAGGCACAGAAAGAACAAAACTTGCAGATGGTGGAAGCAAAGAAAAAGTCTTTGCAAGGCATGAAGACCAATTGCCAGACGCAAGTGGATTATCTGAACAAGAACATTGCCACGGTGCAAAAGCAAATCAAGGACTATCAGCAGAAGGAACAGGCACTCAATGCCGAGATTGACCGTATCATTCAGGCCGAGATTGAGGCGGCTCGCCGTGCTGAGGCGGAACGTAAACGCAAGGAAGCCGAGGCTCGTCGAAAGGCGGAAGAGGAGAAGGCTCGAAAGTTGGCAGAGGCGAAAGCGGCTGCCGAGAAAGCCAGAAAGGCAGCCGAAGCCGCTGAAGCCGCTCGTCGTTCTGCCAAGACAACCGCCGAGAAGAACACCGCCAAAGCCAATGTTGACAAGGCGAAAGCAGATTTGAAGACCGCCGAGGCGAACGTGAAGAGTGTGGAACGCACCAAGACCGAAACCTGGAAGTCAGACACAGGGGCTGATGCGAAACTCTCCAGCAACTTTGCCGCTAACAAGGGGTGTCTTCCGATGCCGATAACGGGCAGTTACAGCGTGGTGGGTCACTATGGCAATTATTCTGTCTCAGGACTCAAGAACGTAACCCTCGATAACAAAGGCATTGACATTCGTGGGCAACAAGGTTGTTCAGCCCGTGCCGTCTTCGATGGTACTGTCAGTTCCGTTTTCCAGTATGGTGGCTCTTACATCGTCATGCTCCGTCATGGCTCTTACATTTCTGTTTACTCTGGTCTATCCTCCGTTGCTGTCCGTAAGGGGCAGACGGTCAAGACTCGCACCTCGCTTGGTTCCGTCGGACAGGATGCCGATGGTCGTTATATCCTTCATTTCCAACTTCGTAACGAAAGTGCCCGGTTGAATCCTGAACAATGGGTGAGGTAAACTATTCTTCCACACCCATTGCTTTTCCTTTAACCGTCAGTTCAATGCCATCAGGTTTGATGTTGATGAGTTCCTTCTTGTAGAGGTCACCAACGGCTTGCTTGAACACTTTTTTGCTGACCCCGAACATGGCGTAGATTTCCTCTGCAGGAGACTTGTCGTGGTAGGGGGAAAAACCGTTGGGCGTGAGTTGGAGGTGCTCGAAGAGACGAGTGGAGAAGTCACCTATGATGACCTTGCGGTCAGATGGAGGCGTGTCGGGATAGGGCGAGAAGTTCGGACGGGTGGGGCGAGAAGAGGGGTTGCCGCCGTTTTTCTCGCTGATTGCTTTCTGAAATTTTTCAATTTTGCTGGAGCAGACAATGCGGTAGGTCTTATCGTCAATGTAGCAATAGACCTGATAGCGTTTGCCTCGCTGCATACGAACTTTCTGTTCTCTGAACGGGCAGAAGAGGTCTTTCATCAGCCCCCAGTTCAGATAGGCACCATACTCGTTCGTCCAGGTACATTCGAGATAGGCGAATTGTCCCACTTCGATAAGGGGATGTTCGGTGGTGGCGACGAGTCGTTCCTCTTGGTCGAGATAGAGGAACACATCGAGTACATCACCCACTTTCGTGCCTTCGGGCACATAGCGTTTCGGCAGGAGAATGTCGCCAATGTCTCCACCTTCCAGATACACGCCGTGGTCTTTCTCACGCAATACTTTCAGCAGATTCCTCTTGCCCAGTTTCAGTTGTGCCATAATCAATGATTTTTTCTTCTGGTTCAACGGCATTCTCTTCCACCACAGGGTTGTCGATCAGTCCGTCTTTGATGTGAATAGTTCTGTCTGTTATCTGCGACAGCGATTCGTCGTGGGTGACAATGACGAAAGTCTGTCCGTACTTGTCACGCAAGTCGAAAAACAACTGGTGCAGTTCTGCCTTGTTCTTCGAGTCGAGCGAGCCCGAGGGTTCGTCTGCCAAGATGATGGCGGGGTTGTTGATGAGGGCACGTGCCACAGCCACGCGTTGCTTTTCGCCACCCGACAATTCGGCGGGTTTGTGCGAGACACGGTCGGAGAGCCCGAGGAAATCCAGCAGTTCCAAGGCTCTTTCCGTCATTTGCTTTTTGCTTTTTCCTGCGATGAGGGCAGGAATCATCACATTCTCCAGAGCCGTAAACTCTGGCAGGAGTTGATGAAACTGGAAGACGAAGCCGAGGTGCTGGTTGCGGAACTTGGCGATGTCCTTGTCTTTCAGTCGGGTCACGTCGATACCGTCCACGATGACGCTTCCGGTGTCGGGCGTGTCGAGTGTGCCCATGATTTGCAGGAGCGTTGTCTTGCCGGCTCCCGAGGGACCGACGATGCTGACGACCTCGCCTTTGTTGATATGGAGGTCGATACCTTTGAGCACTTGCAGCGTGCCAAAACTTTTGGTAATATTCTTTATTTCAATCATTTCAGAGCGGTTTTTAACCTAATTCACCAATCCACTTGCTCAGCCATCTGCCCACTCTCGTGTTGCCCGTTGTCGCATCGTGGTGGTGCGGGTCGGTGAAGGCGTATGCCTTGTTGCTTTCCTCCTCTTGATCGGGATAGATGAGGATGAGGCTGTTGTTGGCAAAATCTTTTTGCAGTTGGTTGGGTAGTTTTGCAAACGATTTCTGGTAGGAGATACTGCCTTTTCGAGCCGTCACCACCACCAGCAGATGGTCGGGGTTCAGTTCGTGGCGGAGGGCAGTGAACTCGTCCCAAGAGTCGAACAGTTCGTAGTCGGCACGGACGTTCTTGTGGCGGTCGTGCATGTAGCGGTTGATGAGGGCACCCGTCGTTTCGGTGGCATAGAAGTCCATCTGGCAGCCCAAGTCTTCCGCCATGCGGGCGATGCGGTTAATCCAACGGTAGAAGCCCTTTTCGTATTCTGCCTTTTCGGGCACAGCCACCACGATGCGGCGGATGGTGTTGGCAGGCATGTTCATCTTCACAATCGTCAACTGACGCGACATGCCGTCGATGAGCCCTTGGGCAAACGTGCCGAGGAACGAGTCGCTGCTGTGACGCTTGCGGTGCAGCCCGATGAGAATCTCGCTCGCATCGTTTTCCCGCAGCGAGTGGATGGTTGCCGTGACGAAGTTGACCGCCAATCGCGTCTGTGTCTGCACCGGCACATCGGCAGCCGAGGCGAGTTTTGTTGCCATCTCCAGACACTTGCGGCTGTGTGCCTGGGTCTTGTCGCTCAGGTCGGCATCGTTGATAATGTTCAGACAGATGAGCCCACGCTTCAGTTGCTGGTTACGCATCATAAAGGCGGTGGACATCAGCGTCTCGATGTTGCTTGGCTCGTTGATTGGGATAAGAATCTTCTCGTCGTCCAGTGCCGTACTGTCTCGACGCATCTTCTTGTCCGTTCCTTCGTTCTGAATTTTCATCTTCTTGGCGGCTTGGTCGGTGGCGATGGAACTGATGATGCACGAAATCAGAATCATCATCACCACACCGTCCAGCACGGCGTTGTTCATCAGCGGCACACCCGGTGCCACCTCCAGATTTACCCCCACCATCACCATTGCCAACGCACCGGCGGCGTGTGCTTCGGTCAGGCCGAACATCATCACACCCTCGCTACGTGACATGCGGAACAGTTTGCGGCTCAGCACAGCCGCCAGCCACTTTGAAAGCGTGCCGGCAAACACCATGATTGCCACCACTGTCACCGCCTTGCCCTCGTGGAACATCGGCGCCACATTCACCAACATGCCCACACCAATCAGGAAGTAGGGGATGAACAGGGCGTTGCCCACAAATTCAATGCGGTTCATTAGCGGCGAGGTGTTGGGAACGAAGCGGTTCAGCACCAGACCTGCCAAGAACGCACCCAAAATGCCTTCCAGCCCGCACATCTCTGCCGTTGCCGCCGCAAAAAGTACTACCGCCAGCGTGAACGTGAACTGGATGACAGGCTCGCTGTATCGGCGGAAGAACACCCGCACCAGTCGAGGCACAAGGAAGAACATGCCGAAGATGTAAACGGCAAATTTCAATCCGAAGAACAGCCAGAACCATACGTCGTTACTCCCCTTGAACGTGCCCGAAATGCCTGCCAGGAACAGCAGGGCAGACAGCAGTGCCACCATCGTCGCAGCCACCGAAATAGTCACGGCTGGCGACTTCGACAGCCCGTAACGCCCCACGATGGGGTATGCCACCAACGTGTGCGAGGCGAAGATGCACGCCAGCAGCAACGATGCGGCGGGGCTGTAGTCGAGGAAGAAGTAGCCAGCCACAAAGCCGAACACGAAAGGAATGGCAGAGGTGAACGCACCAAAGATGAACCCTTTCGTGCGGTTTTGCTTCAGGTTTTGCAAGTCCATCTCCAGACCTGCCAGAAACATGATGAAGTAGATGCCCACCTTGCCGAACAGTTCGAACGATGCATCACGCTCAAGAATGTTCAGCCCGTGTTCCCCAATCAGCACACCTGCCAGAATCATTCCGATGAGATGCGGAATGTGTAGTTTGCTGAAAATCATAGGAGCAAACAGAATCACGCAGAGCACGAGGAAGAAAATCCAAGTCGGGTCGGTGATGGGCAAGTGAAGATATGAGGTGATGACGTCCAAAGTGATAGGTTTAGGTGTCTATTTGTGTGAGTTTCAGTTCTCCAAGAACCTAAATTTGTGCAAAGATACGCTTTTTCTGCCATTCTCCTTTCTTTTTTCTACCGAAAAGTTGTAATTTTGCAGCGTTTTTGTCAAAAGAACAGAAAAATCAAACATTAAGGTAATAAGATGAAAGTTGCTATTGTTGGTGCCAGTGGCGCCGTAGGACAGGAGTTCCTCCGTGTTCTCGATGAGAGAAATTTCCCAGTAGATGAATTGGTGCTTTTCGGCTCAACCCGCAGTGCCGGAAGAAAATATACGTTCCGTGGCAAGGAGTATGAAGTGAAACTCCTCCAGCACGGCGACGACTTCAATGGGGTGGACATCGTCTTCACCTCTGCCGGTGCCGGCACATCGAAGGAGTTTGCCGAGGACATCACCAAGTTTGGTGCCGTCATGATTGACAACTCCAGCGCCTTCCGCATGGACGAGGACGTGCCATTGGTGGTGCCTGAGTGCAATGCCGAGGATGCCCTCAACCGCCCTCGCGGCATCATCGCCAACCCCAACTGCACCACCATCATGATGGTTGTTGTGCTTCAGCCCATCGAGCGGCTGAGCCACATCAAGCGTATCCATGTGGCAAGTTACCAGAGTGCCTCCGGAGCAGGCGCCGCAGCCATGGCCGAACTGCAGCAGCAGTACAAGGAACTGGTCGAGGGCAAAGAGCCTACCGTGAACAAGTTTGCCTATCAGTTGGCGTACAATGTGATTCCACAGATTGACGTCTTCCAGGACAACGGCTACACGAAGGAGGAGATGAAGATGTTCAACGAGACCAAGAAAATCATGCACACCGATGCCAACTGCTCCGCCATGTGCGTGCGCATCTCGTCGCTCCGTGCCCACAGCGAAGCCGTTTGGGTGGAGACCGAGAAGCCTGTCTCTGTGGCAGATGCACAGGCTGCCATCGCTGCCGCCCCGGGCGTGACCCTCATCGACGACCCCAAGAACCAGAAGTACCCCATGCCGCTCTTCACGGCTGGCAAGGACGATGTCTATGTGGGTCGTGTACGCAAGGACCTCGCCAACGAGAACGGCCTCACCTTCTGGCTCTCAGGCGACCAAATCAAGAAGGGTGCCGCCCTCAATGCCGTGCAGATTGCCGAGTACCTCATCAAAGTGGGCAACGTGAAGTAAAATCTAATGCCAAGTGGTATCCGTGTCTATCTGATACCGATAGATGCGAGCAAGTTTCACATCAAAGATGAGGGTGGAATAGCCGGGGATGTTTCCGCTGCTGTTCTCTGACTCGCCGTAGCCGATGTAATAGGGCACGACAATCTTCCAACGGTCACCCTCAACCATGTGCATGGTGGCGGTGGCAAAGCCCACGATGTTGTCTTTCGTTGCCATCAGTGCAGGCACGTCGGTCTCCTCGTTGAAGGTGTAAGTGCTGTAACTCTTGCCGAAGATATAGCCCTGCGGATAGGATGCCGAGGGGATGAGGCGACCGAGGTAGTGGATGCGGATGGAGTCGTTGTACAAGGGGGAAGTGGTGCCTGTGCCGCTCTCCAGTTTCTGGATATAGACGTAATAGTTGTTGTTGGAACTGACGCTCTCGTTGGTGTCAGCCATGGTGAAGGCAATCAACTTGCTCCATCCGTCGGTGCCGCTGTTGGCAAGACGGGCGATGGAGTCCACATAGTGCTGGTTACGCTCCTGCCAGTTGTCATACTCGCCCACCTCTTCGTTCTCGCTGCAAGAGGCGAAGAAGAGGAGGGCAAGCATTGGCAATATGTAGAATTGTATCTTCATGATGAAGTTATAGGAGTTAAAGAAGTTAGAGAAGTTATCGCTACGCTCGAAGTTAAAGACAAATGTTATGCTGATGGCAAAGTGTCGTCTCTAACTTCTTTAACTTCGATAACTTCTTTAACTTCCATATTATTTGAGATTCTTCAAGAGGCTTGTGATGGTCACTTGGTCTTCGATGATGCCACGCAGGTCGGCAATGGCAACACGCTCCTGCTTCATCGTGTCGCGGTAACGCAGCGTGACGGTATTGTCCTCCAGCGTCTGGTTGTCCACGGTCACACAGAACGGCGTGCCGATGGCATCCTGACGGCGGTAACGCTTGCCAATCTGGTCTTTCTCCTCATACTTGCAGTTGAAATGGAACTTGAGGCTGTCGATAATCTCGCGTGCCTTCTCTGGCAGACCGTCCTTCTTGGTCAGTGGGAACACCGCCAACTTGACAGGAGCCAAAGCGGCAGGCAGCCGCAGCACCACGCGAGTGTCGCCACCTTCCAGTTTCTCCTCCTGGTAACTGTGGCACATCACAGAGAGGAACATGCGGTCCACACCAATCGAAGTCTCGATGACGTATGGCGTGTAAGACGTGTTGTCCTCTGGGTCGAAATACTCAATTTTCTTGCCGCTGTACTTGGCGTGCTGAGAGAGGTCGAAGTTCGTGCGGCTGTGGATGCCCTCCACCTCCTTGAAGCCGAACGGCATCTTGAACTCCACGTCGGTGGCTGCGTTGGCATAGTGAGCCAACTTGTCGTGGTCGTGGAAACGGTAGTTCTCCTCGCCGAAGCCCAGTGCCTGATGCCAAGCCATGCGACGCTTCTTCCATTCCTCAAACCACTGCAACTCGGTGCCAGGCTTCACAAAGAACTGCATCTCCATCTGCTCAAACTCCCTCATGCGGAAGATGAACTGACGGGCCACAATCTCGTTACGGAAAGCCTTACCAATCTGGGCGATACCGAAAGGAATCTTCATGCGGCCGGTCTTCTGAACATTCAGATAGTTCACAAAGATACCCTGGGCAGTCTCAGGACGCAGGTAAATCTTCATCGAAGCATCTGCAGAAGCACCCATCTCTGTAGAGAACATCAGGTTAAATTGACGGACATCCGTCCAGTTGCGGGTACCGCTGATAGGACAAACGATCTCCTCGTCGAGGATGATTTGCTTCAGCTCGTCCAAATCCGGACCCTGCATGGCTGCAGCATAGCGGGCATGCAGAGCATCGCGCTTCTCCTTAGTCTCCTTCACACGCTCGCTGGTCTCCAAGTACTTTGCCTCATCGAAGCTGTCGCCAAAACGCTTGCGAGCCTTCTCCACTTCCTTCTGGATTTTCTCGTCGTACTTGGCAATCTGATCCTCAATCAGTACGTCAGCACGATAGCGCTTCTTAGAGTCGCGGTTGTCGATAAGGGGATCATTGAAGGCATCAACGTGTCCGCTGGCCTTCCATATGGTGGGGTGCATAAAGATGGCGCTGTCGATACCCACGATATTCTCGTGCAGCATCGTCATAGCCTTCCACCAGTACTGCTTAATGTTATTCTTCAACTCCACGCCATTCTGACCGTAGTCGTAAACAGCGCCTAAACCATCGTAAATCTCACTTGAGGGAAACACAAAACCATACTCCTTGCAGTGGCTTACGATTTTCTTAAATACATCTTCTTGTGCCATATTTTTTCACTTTTTTACCTTTTTACTTTTTTTCCTTTTTTAATTTTGGGTGCAAAGGTACGAAATTCAAAAGAGAAAACGGCAGAATTATCATTTTTTATTATTTAAGGGGCATTACTTGATGTTGCCATGAAGACCTCATTCTAAAAAAAGCGCAAGAGAAAAATTACAAAAAATTTGGTTTTCTCCTCACTTATTCGTATCTTTGTCCCGCAGATTGGACTTAATACTATCTATTCATATGGCTAAAACGATTAAAACAATGGCGATGCTGGCCGTCGCTGGTCTTGCAATCCTAAGTGCTTGCATGCAGAAGAAGGGAGACGATGTCACGCTTCAGGTAAAAACCCAGTATGGAATCCTTGAAGGCTTCGAAGAAGGGGGAGTGAAGAAATTCCTTGGCGTACCGTTTGCTCAGGCTCCCGTCGGCGAACTCCGATGGAAGGCTCCCCAGCCCATGCAACCCTGGGAGGGCGTGCGCCCCGCTAAGGAGTTTGGCGCCGACCCCATGCAGCTCGACATCTTCGGCGATATGGCGTTCCGCGGTGCCGGACGCAGTGAGGATTGTCTCTATCTGAACATCTGGACCACAGCGGCTACAACGGCCGATGGTCTGCCTGTACTGATCTATTTCAATGGCGGTGGGCTCATGGCTGGATCGGGTAGCGAACCACGCTACGATGGTTCCTCCATGGCCAAACAGGGTGTCATCGGTGTGACGGCGAACTATCGTGAAGGTGTGTTTGGATACTTTGCACACCCGGAGCTCACAGCAGCCTCCGACTATAAGGGTAGCGGAAACTATGGTTTCCTTGACCAGGTGGCTGCTATCAAATGGGTCAAGGAGAATATCGCTGCCTTTGGCGGTGACCCCAATCGCATCACCATCGTGGGCGAATCGGCTGGTTCGTTCTCGGTGTCGCTACTGATGTGTTCACCGCTCTCCAAGGGCCTTATCGCAGGGGCAATGCTCTCATCAGGTGCTGAGGTAATGCCAAATAAGCCTGCCACATTGGCTGAGGCCGAAGCTGCAGGTGTCGACGCCCTGAAAGGAGCAGGCATTGCAAGCCTGGCTGATGCAATGGCCCTTAGTGCCGACTCGCTGCAAAAAGTACTCCCTCCAAGAGGCATGTCGAGAGTTGTCATCGACGGCTACTTCATGAAGGAAAGTGCCGACGATGTGTTTGAGAAGAACGAGCAGGCTCAGGTGCCCTTGCTGGCAGGTTGGAACTCGTTAGAGGGTCATCCCGCCCAGGCTCTGCAGGGACAGCAGCCCACGCTCCAGAATTTCAAGAACGCCATGAAGGCTCAGTTTGGCGATATGACTGACGAAATCTTCACAGCCTATGGCATCACCACCGATGAGGATGTGCTGAGCCAGAAAGGTCTGGACCTTGCTTCCGACCTCTTCACAGGCTTCCCCACATGGAAGGTGTGCGACTATCATGCCAAATCGGGGATGCCCGTCTACCGCTATCACTACATGCACCCGCGTCCCCAGGTATCAGCCAAGATGGGTGACAAGACCGGTGCACTGGCTGGCGGTGTACGCGAAAAGACCGAGGAAGAGAAGAAGGCCGCAGCCACGCAGCCAGCCATCGCTCCTGGTGCCGTGCACTCTGCCGACATCGAATATGCCATGGGTACCCTCGACACCAACGAATACTACGACTGGCAGCAGGAGGACTACGACATTTCCAAGTTGTTCCTCACCTACTATGCCAACTTCTGCAAGACGGGCAATCCTAATGGCGAAGGTCTTCCCAAGTGGACCGTCATTACCAAGGATAACCTCGACAACGCTCCCGTCATGAAGATAGATGTCGAGTCGAAGGAGGTGGCTTCTCCCGAGCGCGAGAATGCTTTCCGCACACTCGAGAAATTCTATAGAAGCAAGAAATAACAACAAATTTCCAATAACCACTATCAATGGACGACGAAACAAGAGACGACATGACAGACATAGAGGGTTCCGAGAATGCAGAATATACAGAATCTGCAGAAGGACACTCTGACTATAAGCCCGTAAACCGCTTCGACGCTGCCGCAGTGCATCATCTGAGCGGGATGTATCAGAACTGGTTCCTCGACTATGCAAGCTATACCATTCTCGATCGTGCTGTGCCACATATCGAAGATGGTCTGAAACCCGTGCAACGACGCATTCTGCACTCCATGAAACGCATGGACGACGGGCGATACAACAAAGTGGCGAACATCGTGGGACACACGATGCAGTTCCATCCTCACGGAGATGCCTCCATCGGCGACGCACTGGTACAAATGGGACAGAAAGACCTGCTCATCGATACCCAAGGTAACTGGGGTAACATCCTCACAGGCAACAAGGCTGCCGCCCCCCGCTATATCGAAGCCCGCTTGTCCAAGTTTGCCTTGGATACGGTCTTTAATCCCAAGACCACCGAATGGCAGATGTCATACGACGGACGTAACAAGGAGCCCATCA
>CALAVF010000259.1 GCA_937892315.1 uncultured Prevotellaceae bacterium
TGTGGCGGCAGATGTTCTGGTGGGAAGCAATCACCTCCAGCGTCTCGTCGCTCATGTCTTTCGGATGAGAAGTGGTGAAACGGATACGCATCTCAGGCACGGCATCTGCCACCGTGGCAAGCAGTTGGGGGAAGCCCACCTCGCCACATTGGTAACTGTTCACGTTCTGACCCAGCAGCGTGACCTCTTTGAAGCCTTTCTCCTGCAAATCCCGCACCTCATTCAAGATGCTGTCCACCTCCCGGCTGCGTTCACGTCCTCGTGTGTAGGGCACAATGCAGTAGTGGCAAAAGTTGTTGCAGCCTCGCATGATGCTCACAAAGCCGCTCACACGGCTGCCACAGATACGCTCCGGGATGATGTCGCGATACGTCTCGGTGGTGCTCAGTTCGATGTTCATCGCCTTTTCGCCCACTTCGGCGGCCGCAAAAAGTTCGGGAAGGGAAAGGTAGGAGTCGGGACCAGCCACGAGGTCAACGTGATGGTTCTCAATCAGGTCGTCCTTCACACGTTCAGCCATGCACCCCACTACACCCACAATGAGCCTGTGCCTCTTCTTCTGCAACGCATGAAGGGCTTCAAGCCTGTTATATATCTTGTTTTCGGCATTTTCACGAACGGAGCAGGTATTCAGCAGGATGGCGTCCGCCTCGTCGATGCTGTCACACACCTCATAGTCCGCCATTTTCATGACAGAGGCAATCACCTCACTGTCCGCCACGTTCATTTGGCAGCCGTAAGTTTCAATAAAAAGTTTCTTCATTAAAAATGAATTTTGTACAAAAGACGGTGCAAAGGTACGAAAAAAATCCTTAACTTTGCAGCCGAATAAAGCCTTTTTAATCGAAAGGGGCTAATTCATTCATTGTCCAACCATTAAAAACCCCTGTTCTGTGAGGCTTGATTTCCAAAAAAGAATGGCGAGCAGCCAAATGATCCTCCCCCTTGTGGGCGTTGTCGCCCTCCTGTTGTGGTTCTTCCTGCCCACCACGCCTCGGCCTGATAGCCCGTGGTCGTTTGCTCTGCCATGCTATTCTTCCATCGCTCAGGCTGATTTTTCGGGTGTTGATTATGGTTTGTGGCAGCATGTTCCCTCGTTTTTGCAGCAAGGATACTGGACTTTGATACTCAGTGCCCTGTGTGCCGCCCTTGCCGTCTATCTGATGGCAGAGTTGAACAATGCCAACGTCTTGCTCCGCGTCAGTTCGCGAATGTTGAGCAGTATGCTCGCCATCCTGTTGGCATTCGCCATCCTGTGCCACCGCTTCCAGCCGGGCAGCGTGGTCATGCTGCTTTCCCTCCTGTCTTTCTTTCCCCTCTTCGCCACCTATCAGATGCCCCATCCCATGCCCACCTTCGTTGCCTATCTGTTGCTGTCTGTCGCCTCACTCATCTTTCCCAAACTGCTGTGGATGGTGTCTGCCTACTGGGGGTTGCAAATCTACCTGCGAGCCTTTTCCTTCCGCTGTCTGGTTGCCTCCCTGTTGGCAATCTTGCTGCCCTATTGGTTCTACGGGGGCATCGCAGTCATCACCTCTTCCCTCCCCGATTTGGTGGCTCATGCCCGGGCCGTGATTGATTTCCAGTGGTATGGTTATGCCACGCTGAACAGAAACGACCTGCTCACCTTTGCCTTCGTTCTGCTGCTGTTCCTTTCGGGAACCATCGATTTCTACCTTCACAGTTTCCTCGACAAGACCCGCACCCGCATCCTTCATCATGTCATCATCCTGCATGGGCTTTTTGTCACCCTCCTGCAATGCCTCATGCCCCAATATGTCAGCATCTTCCTGCCCCTCCTGTTGGTCGATGCCGCCATCCTGTTCGGACATTTCTTCACCCTCACCCACACCCGTTTCTCCCACCTCTACAACCTCTTCCTTTTGGCGTTGGCACTCCTTGTTGTGGCGGCACAGTATGTGAAGTTATAGTTTCCAAAGATTCCTCATTCTTCATTCTTCATTTTTCACTCTTCATTCTTCATTTCCAATACTCCGTGGATTCACTCAATCAGTTTTTCATAGAATACGGCTATCTGGGCATGGCACTCGCCTCCTTCCTCGCTGGCACCTTCGTCCCCTTCAGTTCCGAGGTGGTGATGGGCACTCTTTTGGCAACCACCGGCATGGATCCTTTTTTGACCGTTCTGAGTGGCACCGTCGGCAACGTGCTCGGCTCCTTGTTCAACTACTACATCGGTCGCATCGGCAGTATTGAACAGATTTCCAAGTGGATGCACATCAACGAGCGACGTTTGCGAAAGACCCGTGACTATGTGGAGAAACGTGGTTCGTGGATAGCCACCTTCTCCTTCCTGCCCATCTTCGGCACCGCCATCTCCCTCTCGCTCGGCATTCTCCGAGCCAACGTGTGGGGTGTCATCCTGTGGTCCTCCATCGGCAAATTTCTTCGTTACGTCATCTTCATGCTGCCCATTGTGATGTGGAAGTGAAAGAGGCGACCACCCGCCAGATGTGAACGAACCGAAAGAACATCTCCCCCCAAACCTCGCAATAGGACAAAATTGCACGCTCGTCACGGCAGAAGTGGTGTGACTCACACCGCCCGAGTGGTCTGAGTCACACCGCCTCGGCGGTCTGACTCAGACCACTTTCGACGCTTCC
>CALAVF010000260.1 GCA_937892315.1 uncultured Prevotellaceae bacterium
AATAAAATATTTGTAGGCACGAAGGCGAGAATTGCCGTAAATGTACTTGTTGTAGAAGTTGCGACCCGTGTAGATAAGCGGCTTCTTGCCGTATTCCTTCTCCAAAAGTTCGCAAAGTTCAAGGAGGCGTGCCTGAAAGACGGCAATGGAAACACCCTTGATGGCTTCAGCATCGACAAGCGGCAACAGGTCTTGCTTCTTGGTGTCCACCATCGACACGAAGAGGTCAAACTGAGCCTTCGCAGAAAGATGAGGACGGAAAAAGAGGTAACTGCCCACTTTTAGCCCTACCCGTTTACATTCGTTGAAGTTATAGCGATAGGTATCATCGGTGGTGTTGACACCTTCCGTTGCCTTCAGATAGACATAGTTGACCTTCGAATCCCTTGCCACTTCATCCCAATTGATGCGTCCCTGATAGTGGCTGACATCGATGCCATGCAGATAGTCGCCTGGAGCACCCGCTCCTCCACCAATGAGCATCGGCTTTTCCAGTTCTTTGGGATGACGATCAGGACGAGCCTTCCTTCCGACAGGATCCGGCTGGATTTCCGTCACGATTTCAGTCTTTTGTTTCTTCTTTGGTTTCGCATTCTTTTGTGCCATTGATGGCATCGAAAAGAGTGAGATGACCAATGTCAATAATATATATATGTACGCGCGATTTACGTTTATCATGTCTGCAATATCAAATTTGACTACAAATGTAATCTTTTTCGCCCGAATTTACAACTAATCGGCAAAGTCTTAACTTTTTTAAGGATTTTAAAGAGTGAAAATAGCCGTTATATCGTAAATTATGAGTAATTTTGGCCCGAAAACGTAAAAAAGATGACAAAAGAGAAGCAGTTGACCTATTGGTTTGTGTTCATAGGCAATGCGTTGTTGCTCCGGCATGATGAAGAGGGCTACAGCATACCTTGTTCGGAAGAGCCTCCACTCCCCATGAAAGAGTGGACACCCAAGCAAGAGTTGCCCATGCTGCACGGAAAACCCTGCGTGGCATACAGTCTCAACACACCCCCGACGGACATGAAAGGGTTGGAGACGATAGGACTGCGAGAGTCGTGGCACGTGTTGCCGCATGAGTTCTACAACGAAGCGGGAAAAGCATCCGAACTGCTCTACTGGAACAGTAACACGAAGTATTGCGGCGTGTGTGGTGCTCCCATGAAACGCGAAACCGCCATCAGCAAACGATGCACCAACTGCGGCAAGGAGGTGTGGCCACAGGTCAGCCCTGCCATCATCGTAAGAATCCGCAAGGGGGATGACATTCTGCTGGTACATGCCCGAAACTTCAGAAGAAGCGAGATGTACGGGCTTGTGGCAGGATTTGTCGAGACAGGCGAAACGCTGGAAGAATGCGTGGTACGAGAGGTGCAGGAAGAGGTGGGATTGACCATCACCAACATCCGCTATTTCGGCAGTCAGCCATGGCCCTATCCTTCAGGCGTAATGATTGGCTTTACAGCCGACTACGTCAGCGGCGAACTGCATCTGCAAGAAGAGGAACTCAGCCAAGCCCGATGGTTCAACCGGGATTGCCTGCCTCCAATACCCGACAAAATGTCGATAGCCAGAAAATTGATTGACGACTATATAGAAGAGAAAGAGAAACCAACGAAGAACAAAAACATTAACCAAAACAAAAACTGACACAAAGATGAAAAAGACAAAGATTACATGCCTGACACTGGCAACAGTGATGATGGCGAGCAGTTGCACAAGTTCTTATCAGGCAGCAGGTGGGATGACTGGTGCCATGATTGGCAGCAGTGTTGGTGAAGCCGTAGGTTTCCTTTCCGGACATGGACCTTTCCGTGGCGAAAACGCTGCTCTCGGCAGCCTCATCGGCATGGGTATCGGTGCCGTCCTCGGTGTGGGCATCGCTTCTCAAATAGAGGAGAACGAGAAAGCCGAGGCACGCAGATACGAAAAAAGAAATAACGATTCATACGGCTATCAAAACCGTGCGAATGCCACAGACGGCTATTACGGCGACCAAGACTATCAGATTGGCGGCGGTGCCTACAATGGGGCAACGACTTCTGCCTATGTCAGCATCTCCGACTTGAGTTACATGGATTCAGACGGCGACGGCTATTTCTCAAAGGACGAAACGGTGGAAGTGGAAGGCTACATCACCAACACCGCTACTACCCCACTCCGTGACATCGTCATCTATCTGAATGTGAACGAACAGAAAAACATCGCTGTTTCTCCTTCGCTGACCACCACCTTGCAGCCAGGACAGAAGATTCGCTACACAGGACGACTCCACTGCAGAAAGATACATGCCGGACAATCTGTTGCCATCAATCTCAACACCACTTACGCAGGCAAAACAACCACCAGCAACACGCTGTTTGTTCGAATGAGATAAAGAACCCCTAAAAGTGGTGTGACTCAGACCGCCGAGGCGGTGTGACTCAGACCACGAAAGCGGTGTGACTCAGACCACCTCCATAGGTCTGAGTCACACCGTTTTTATGCTACTTCGTTCAGACTTCTATCGTGGGCAAATCCAGGAACGAAACCCTTCCGTGCTTCACGGGGAAGGTGATGTCGATGCGTCCTTTTGTCTTCTTCTTGCCCAAGGTGGCGGGTTTGAACTTCATCTTTTTGCAAACCCTGATGGCTTCGGCATTCAGGTTGTCGCTAACAGAACGAACCACATGGGTTTCAACAGGCTTCCCTTTCGGATTGACAATCACCGCAATGACGATTCTGCCATCCACCTGTTCACGCTCTTTGGGCTGCTGAAAATTCTTGGTGATAAATGCTTCAAGGGCAGACTTGCCTCCCTTGAAAGATGGAGCCGTGTATTTTTCCTGTTGCTGCATTTGTTGTTGCTGCGGAAAGCCAAAGAAAAATTGGGCATGGGCAGACAAAGAACATACAGTAAAGAGCAAGAGTATTATCTGACGCATAATCATAAACTTTTGATGTTTCGAGTTTCAAAATTAGTGGAAAGTTTTCTTTCTGGCAAGATTTTTACCGACAAAGATAGAAAAATTTTAATTTATTTAAATGAGATGGTTCTTTGCATATATCTATAAATATTTCTTTATCTTCTTTATTTAAATTTTGTACTGAATGATTTGGAAATATTTTTGAATGAAAAGACTCACATTTATTACATAAATAAACTTTACAATATTGACATTGAATTATTGCTTTTATTTCTTTATGATCAATTGAAGAAAATTTAAAATTTTGATTTGACATATTATTAAAATAGTTAAATTATATAGGAAATAGAATTTAATTTAAAAAATAATATATATTAAATATTTT
>CALAVF010000261.1 GCA_937892315.1 uncultured Prevotellaceae bacterium
GTGTTGATTATATGTGAATAGGGAAAACGTAGAGGATGTGTCAAAAATACATACTTCAACAACCTCTGAACCGACCACGTCGTAGTCACTAAATCGACCACGTCGTGGTCGGTGTGCCGACTACGACGTGGTCGATTTTGAGGAGTTGTCGTGGGGATTTTTAGAAGAAGAATTTCTTGGCTGCTACACGGCTCTGGAACTTGCCTTCGTCTTCAATGAGGCAGATGATGCCTTCGATAAGACCGAGCACTCCGGGGATTGCTGTCCAGGAGAAGATGAAATAGAGAACTCCGGCAAGGATGTTGCCCATGTAGAACTTGTGGATGCCGAAACCTCCGAGGAGGATGCCGAGAATGCCGGCTACAATCTTATTTTTCATAAGTCTTCGCTGAATTTTGGTGGTTGATAAATAGAAGTGTGATAAAATCTTCGCAAAGGTAAGGATTTTTTTTATTGTCTCAAACTTTTTGTCTAAATTTGCAAAAAAATAATGGTATAAGGCGATGTACAGATTTCTTTTTCCTATTTTATGGCTGTGCTGGTGTGTGCCTGTGCGTCTGTCGGCGCAGGAACTGAACTGCACGGTGAAGGTGAATCATGCACAGGTGCAGGGCACGAACACAAGTGTGTTTGAGACGTTGGAGACCGCCATCACGGAGTTTATGAACAACCGTTCCTGGACAGAGTTGCAGTTTCAGAAGGCGGAAAGGATTGACTGCACGTTGACCATCACCGTGAAGAAGTACGACCAGTCGAGCGATGCCTTCACGTGCGAACTGCTGTTCCAACTCTCCCGTCCTGTCTATAACTCGAACTATAATTCCACGGTGTTCTCGATGAAAGACCCGAGTTTTGACTTCACCTATAAGGAGTACGACCCGCTGGAATGGAACGAGAACAATCTGGACAACAACCTCACTGCCTTGCTGGCTTATTATGCCTATCTGTTCATCGGCATGGATTTGGACACTTTCTCTCCGATGGGGGGGACGGAGGTGCTGCATGTGGTGGAGAATATCGTGAACAGTGCCCAGATGATGGGAGAGAAGGGGTGGAGAGCCTTCGACGACGACAGGAATCGCCACGCCATCATCAACGACTATATGGAAACGTCGATGGAACCGTTCCGACAGATGCAGTACAAGTATTATCGCGAAGGTCTGGACGAGATGGCGAACAATGCTGACCGTGGACGCACGGCTGTGACGGAGGCTTTGGAGATGCTGAAAGAGGCGCACAGCAACAAGCCGCTCTCGCAGTTGCCACAGATTTTTACTGATTACAAGCGTGACGAAATTGTCAACATCTATTCAGGACATGGCACGGAGAAGGAGAAAGAGGCGGTGTATGACATCGTGTCGAACCTGAATGCGAGCCAGAACACGTATTGGAACAAGATTAAGAAGTAAAGATGATACGACACCTTCATATTGAAAACTATGCCCTGATTGAGGCTTTGGACTTGGACTTGCACAGCGGCTTCTCGGTCATTACGGGTGAGACGGGTGCCGGAAAGTCTATCATGTTGGGTGCCATCGGGTTGCTGCTTGGTCAGCGGGCTGATTTGAAGGCATTGAAGACAGGGGCGAAACGGTGTGTGGTGGAAGCGACTTTCGACGTGAGCAGTTATGGCATGAAGGAGTTTTTTGAGGAGAACGACCTCGACTTTGACGGTGCAGAGTGCATCGTGAGGCGAGAGTTGACGGCGGCAGGGAAGTCGCGTGCTTTCATCAACGACACGCCTGCCTCGCTGACGCAACTGAAGGAATTGGGCGAACGGTTGATAGACATTCATTCTCAGCATCAAAATTTGCTGCTCGGCAAGGAGGATTTCCAGTTGGGCACATTGGACATTGTTGCCCAAAACGGCGACCTGCTGACGGCATACAAATCGGAATATAAAGCGTACAGGACCTTAGAGAAGCAGTTGGAAGAGGCGATAGAGGAGGCGAAGAGCAGCAAGGAGGATGAAGACTATCTGCAATTTCAGGTTGACCAACTTGCCGATGCCCATCTGAAAGAGGGGGAGCAGGAGGAACTGGAAGAAGAGGCAGACACGCTCGAACATGCCGAGGACATCAAGTCGTCGCTCTATCGTGCTGCCAATTGTTTGCAGGCAGAAAGCGATGGGGCGGATGTGTTGGGGCTGATGAAGCAAAGCATCTCAGAACTGCATTCCATTGCCTCGGTGTATGGAGCCGCAGATGAGTTGGCAGAGCGTCTGGATTCTTGCTACATCGAACTGAAAGACATCGCCAGCGAACTGGAAGGTCAGGCAGAAGATGTGGAGTATAATCCGCAACGGTTGGAGGAGGTGAACGAGCGTCTGAACCTGATTTATACGTTGCAGAAGAAGCACAATATGGAACGTGTGGAGGACTTGCTGGCATTGCAGCGAGCCTTGGAGGAGAAACTGATGAAGATTGGCAATTTTGACGATTTCATCGGGGAACTTGGGCAGAAAGTGGCGGCTCAGAAGGAGAAAGTTTTGGGCATTGCCAAGCAACTTTCGAAGGCTCGCCATGAGGCAGCGAAGGAGGTGGAGAAGAAGATGGTGGAGACGTTGTTGCCACTCGGAATGCCGAATGTGCAGTTCAAATGTTCTGTGATAGCGAATCCTGCCGCCCTTTCGTCAACAGGTTACGACCAGGTGCAGTTCCTTTTCAACGCCAACAAGAGTGGCGAGGTGAAACCTGTCAGCCAGATAGCATCGGGTGGTGAGATTGCCCGAGTGATGCTGGCACTGAAGGCTCTCATTGCGGGTGCGGTGAAGTTGCCGACCATCATTTTTGATGAGATAGATACGGGTGTCAGCGGCTCGATAGCCGAGAAGATGGCGCGCATCATGAAGGAGATGGGCGACCAGAAGCGTCAGGTCATCTCCATCACCCATCTGCCGCAGATTGCCGCACTTGGCAGCCATCATTACAAGGTGTATAAAGAAGATACCGACGATGCCACGTTGAGCCATATTGTGCCCCTTACGGACGAGCAGCGGGTGGAAGAACTTGCCCACATGCTCAGTGGCGAGACGCTCACACAGGCGGCATTGGAAAACGCTAAATCACTGTTGAACAATCATTAACTTATTCAGATTAACTGATTCAGACACATGAAAAGATTTCTCATATTATCCTTTGTCCTTTCCTTCTTTGCCCTTTTGGGGAATGCACAGCCAAAGTTTGCCTCGAAGGTACAAAAGGGTATCATCTCAGTCAACACCTACGACAAGCAAGGCAACCTGCTTCGGCAGGGAACGGGCGTGTATGTGGGTGCTAACGGAGAGGCGATTGCTGATTACGGCGTCTTCAAGGGTGCTTACAAGGCGACGGCGATTGATGCCAGTGGCAAGCAGGCAGAGGTGGAGTGCATCTTGGGTGCTGACGACACGTATTCGATGGTGCGATTCCGTGTGGGTGCCAAGGGAAATGCCGTGTTGACACCTGTCACGTCTGCTCAGCCGAAGGGGACGACCTTTCATGCCATTGGCTATGCGAAGGGCGGCAATGCGTTGAGCGACAATGCGGCGGTGGTGGACACGGCGATGATTCAAGGCAAGTATGTTTATTATGGATTGGCAAAGACACTTGACAGCAAACTCGTCGGGTCGCCGGTCTTCAACGATGCGGGCAGCCTTGTCGGCATTCTTCATTCGCCCATTGGCGACAAGAGTTATGTGCTTGACATCCGTTTCCGTGAGGTGCTGAAAATGGAGGCAATCCCGACAAAATCAGCGTCGGTGGCGTTGGGCAACATCTTCATTCCGAAGGGATTGCCCGATACGGCAGAGGAAGCCTTGGTGTATCTTTACTTCCGTTCACGCAACACGGGCAACGAGGAATATATGGACATGGTGAACCGCTTTGTTGCCATGTATCCACAGAATGCGGAGGGCTATATGCGTCGTTCCGCACCGCTCATCGACCTGTTGCGGTTTGACGAGGCTGACAGCGACTTGCAGAAGTACCTCTCGCTGGTGGAAGACAAGGTGGCAGGCAATTTCAACGTGGCATCAGCCATTTTCGACAAACTTCGTCTGCAACCCGAACCTGCCTATGAGAAGTGGACTTACGACGTGGCACAGCAGTATCTGGAGAAGGCTCTGTCGCTCAATGCGGAAAAGCCTGCCAGCGAGGAACAAAAGGCGAACGAGGAGAAGTTTAAGATTCTGAAAGCCCAAATCTTGATGGGAAAGGAGGATTACAACGGGGCTATCGGCATTTATGAGGCGTTCAACCAAGGTGAGAATCGTGCCCCTTCATTTTATTTTGCCATCAGCATGGCACGTGAGGGCAGGGGCGATTCGCTCAGTGCCGTCATCGAGCCGCTCGACAGTGCGCTTGCCATGATGGGCGACCCGTTGCCAGCCGAGGCGGCGAACTACGTGATTCGTCGCGGGCAGTTGTATGCCAACGCTGGTCGTTACCGTGATGCCGTGCAGGATTATAACCAGTATTGTTACCTGATGAACAATAAGGTCAGTGCTGTCTTCTACTATGAGCGTTCGCAAATCGAGGTCAATGGCCGTCTCTTCCAGCAGGCACTCGACGACATCAACAAGGCCATCGAAATGGCTCCACGTGTTCCCCTCTATTATGTGGAAAAAGCCGCCCTCACCATTCGGGTCAACCTCCTCGACGATTGTATTCAGGCTTGTCAAACAGCCATTGCCCTCAATCCCGACATCATTGACTCCTACCGCATCCTCGGTTATGCCCAACTGCAGAAAGGCGACAAAACCAACGCTCGTCTCAATCTTCAGAAAGCCGTCGATATGGGTGACGAAGGTGCCAAGAAGATTTTGGAAACGTACTTTTAGCGAAAATTTGGGCTGAGAGCCAAATGCCTGCGGAAAGAAACAAGCGGTCCTGCTTCTGTGAAAGAGGCGGGACCGCTTTGTTTTGATGTCGTTTCTCAGAAACTGTTTTGTAGGGCGAAAGCGGCGATGCCAGAGAGGTAGCCGGCGAGGGCGAGCCAGGAGAAGTGGCGGAGATACCAGCCGAAACTGATGTGCTCCAAACCCATGACGACGACCCCTGCGGCTGAGCCGATGATGAGGATGCTGCCACCTGTGCCTGCACAATAGGCGAGGAGGCTCCAGAAGGCACCGTCCTGCACAAAGTTTTGGGCAATGCCTGTGGCGGTGGCAGGTGCGATGTCGTACATTCCCATGGCACTGGCGACGAGCGGCACATTGTCAACCACAGAGGAGAGGATGCCAATGATGCCGTTGACCGCATAGACATCGCCTTGGAAGTGGTTGTTGAGCCAGACGCCGAGTTGACTTAACGTACCAGTCTCACCCAATGCTCCGACGGCAAAGAGGATGCCGAGGAAGAAAAGGATGGTGGACATGTCAATCTTTCGCAGAATGCCAGAGACCCGCACCTTCGTGTCGAGTGCCAAGAGTCGCTTGTTGCGGCGGATGACGAGTTCGGTGAAAATCCACAGGATGCTGAGCAACGCCATGATGCCCGCAAAGGGTGGCAGTCCTGTGACGGTGCGGAAGAGCGGCACCAACGTGAGGCCGCCGACGCCGATGAGGAAAATGGCGATTTTGCTCTTGCGTGAGAAGGGGTTCCTCTCTGCCATTCGCTGCTCGTTGATGTCTGCGGTATCCTCGTCGGGCGGCTCAATGTTGCCTTTCATCCATGCGGACACGATGAGGGCAGGCACGACGACGCTGGCGACCGAAGGCAGGAGCGTCTTGGTGACGATGCCCGTGGTGGATACGCAGCCTTTTATCCAAAGCATGATGGTGGTCACATCGCCAATGGGCGAGAAGGCACCGCCAGAGTTGGCGGCGAGGATGACCATGCCTGCATAGAGGATTCGCTGTTGTCGGTTTGCCACGAGTTTTTTCAGCACCATCACCATGACGATGCTGGTGGTCATGTTGTCGAGCAGAGCCGAAAGCACGAAGGTGATGGCGACGATTTCCCACAGCAGCGTGCGGGCACTGGTGGTGCGCAGATAGCGTGAGACAAAGTTGAATCCTCCGTTGGAATCGACCACTTCGACGATGGTCATGGCTCCCATGAGGAAAAGAATCGTCTCGCAGGTCTCGCCCACGCAGGGCAGGAACACCTCGTCGGCGGAGAGTTGCGGATGGCTCATCATGTACACCGCCCAGCACGCCATCCCCATGAACAGGGCGACCGCCGCCTTGCTCACTTTGAGGACGCTTTCGAGGGCGATGCACAGATAGCCCAGTGTGAATATTGCAATAATCAGAGTTGTCATGATGTGTTGAGTTTCTTTATGAGGTGAGGAAATGGTTATTTTTCTCGGTTTGAACCTATCAGGGGAAAACTCAGCAGCACACCCACCGCCCCGAGCACGATGATGAAGTGTCGGAGGTGGGGATGCCCCTCCAGATGGGTCAGCATGGGCTCGAACATGAGCAGAAGACCACACAGGAGCAACAGAACCCCGCAGAGGATTCTGTACTTTTTATGAGAGAATATCATTGCTTCAGTTCTTTTGAAATGCTTTTCGGTTATTTCTTCAGCAATGCTTTCCTGAGCAGTTCGGCTTCCTTGCCCTCATAGATTTTGATGTCGGTGATGGCGTTGTAGTACAAGTCGGAGTAGCGGAACAGTTGAAGGGCGAAGAAACGCCCGTCGCGTGACACGCACATCTCCAGCGCGTAGCCTCCGTTGGGGTCGTAGGTCATCGACAACTGTGCCTTTTCAGCACACGAAGGGTCGTTCTGGAACTGGAGGAGGAATTGATGAATCTCGTTGCCAGACGAAAGGGTGTAGTAGTTGCGAATGCTGTCAACCTCGGAGAGCGTGGGTTTGTAATAGACCTTGGTGCGGAAACCGAAAAATCCTTGTTTCACATAGATATTCTCATGGGCGGAGACGGCAGAGGCAATCTCCATATTTTTGAAACTTGCCATAATGTTTGAATGCGTCCCCAGCAGGTCGAGGTGGCTCCAAGGGGTTCTACGAGGGGCGAATGCCGCAGATGCTCTTAAAACTAAACTTAGATTTTATAAAATCCAACTTGAATTTTATAAAATTGAACTTAAATTTATATAAATCTAACTTGAATTTTATAAGATCTAAGTTTAGTTTTAAGAACACTTGCGGCAAAAGCAGGTTGGGGAAGGCTCTGGAGGGAAAAGGGGGGATGCCGCGGAGAGGGGGCGACGAGGATGGGAGAGGGGAGTGAGGGCTTGCACCGTGGGGAGGATGGAGGTATTGGTTATGACTAATAATATATAATGTATAGAAGATTATGAAACGAATTGTTTATGTGGCTTCGGTGTTGCTGTCGGCTGTGGGCATCGTGTCTTGCAGCAAAGGGCAGGCAGCGAAGGAGGCAGAACCGAGAGTGGAGGTCGCTGTGGCAAAAAGCGTCAACGAGAATGCTGTGACCACCTTCACCGGCAGAACCAAATCGGCTTCCGAGGTGAATCTGGCGTTCCGTGTGAGTGGTCCCATCCAACGAGTGTTGGTGAAGGAAGGCGACCACGTGTCGCGAGGTCAGGTGGTGGCGGAGATGGACAGCCGCGACTATCAGGTGCAACTTGCCGCCACGCAGGCAGAGTTTGAGCAGGTGAAGGCGGATGCGGAGCGTGTGATGGCACTCTATGCCGAGGGCAACACGACGGCAAGCAATAACGACAAGGCACGCTACGGGCTTCAGCAAATCACCCAGAAACTGGCAAACCACAGGAATCAGTTGGCAGATACCAAACTGAGGAGCACCATCGACGGCTACGTGCAGACGAAACTGCACGAGGCGGGGGAAACGGTGAGTGCCGGAATGCCCGTGCTGAGTGTGTTTGGCAGCGGCGACACAGAAGTGGAGATTCATGTCAGTTCTTCCGATTACTCTCATTTAGAGCAGATGACGAACTTCTATTGCAGATTCGATGTGACGGGCGACGAGAAGTTTCCGCTGGCGATTGTCCGCACCAGCCAGGAGGCGAATGCATCTCAACTCTACACGATTCGCCTCAAGTTCTCGGGCAAGGTTGACCGCAAGAAAATCCCCCCGGGCATGACCACGATGGTGTATGCCGAAGTGGCTGACGACGGGACGACTGCGGCGGTGAATGTGCCGTCGTCTGCCGTGCTGATGGAGGGCGGAAAAACACAGGTGTTTGTTTACGATGCGGCGAGTGGCACCGTGCGGATGCGTCCGGTCACAGTGTCGATGCTCAATCGCGACGGGACGGCACAGGTGGACAGCGGCCTGAAGGCAGGCGACAAGGTGGTTGCATCGGGTGTTCACCATGTGAAGGACGGACAGAAGGTCATGCTGTTGCAGAAACCTTCAACGTCGAATGTGGGCGGACTTTTGTAGAATCTCTATACATGACAGATGAAGATGAACTACAGCAAATGGGCATTGGAAAACAGTAAACTGATTCACTTTCTGGTGGTGATTCTGGTGGTCGGCGGCTTCATGGCATACGGAGCGATGTCGAAGTTTGAAGACCCCGCCATCAAGGTGAAGCAGGCGATGGTGGTGACCACCTATCCCGGAGCCTCGGCTCACCAGGTGGAACTGGAGGTGACAGACCCCCTGGAGAAGAGCATCCGCGAGATGTCCACCATCAACAACATACAGTCGTCGAGTTATGCCGACCTGAGTCTCATCACCGTGGAACTGCTCCCAACCGTTCCCAACGACAAGGTGGAGCAGGAATGGGACATGCTGCGACGAAAGGTCGCCAACGTGCAGAGCCGGTTGCCCTCGGGGGCTTCGGCGTCGCAGGTAAAGGACGACTTTGGCGATGTGTACGGCATGTTTTATGCGTTGAAGAGCGACGGTCAGAGCGACCGCCAGTTGAGCGACTATGCCGAACTGATGAAACGGGAGGTCTCGCAGATTGACGGCGTGAGTCGCGTGGAGATTTACGGCAAGCGTAGCGAGTGCATCAACATTGAGTTGCGGGAGGACAAGATGGCAAACCTCGGTGTGATGCCGACGGAGGTCATTCAGACCCTCAACAACCAGAACAAGACAAGTTATGCGGGCTATTACGACAATGGCGACCGTCGCATCCGTGTGACGGTGAACGACCGCTTCAACAATGTGGACGACATCGCCAACATGCTCATCCAGGGGCATGATGACGACCAACTGAGAATCAAGGATATAGCCGCCGTGACCAAGACCTACGAGGCGGTGACTCGCAACCGCATGGAGTGTGACGGTCAGCAGGCACTCGGCATCAGCATCGCCTGCTCTCCTGCATACGATGTGGTGAAGGTGGGTGCGAAAGTGGAGAAGAAAATCGCTGAAATCGAACAGCGTATGCCTGCCGGCATCGAGTGTCAGAAGGTGTTCTTCCAGCCCGAGCGTGTGAACGACGCACTGAACACGTTCCTCATCAACCTGGTTGAGTCCGTCCTGATTGTGGTGCTGGTGCTCGTCTTCTTCATGGGATGGCGAAGCAGCGTCATCATCGGAGCCAGTTTGGTGGTCATTGTGTTTGGCTCTTTCTTGGTGTTGCAAGCCTTCGACGGCACCTTGCAGCGTGTGTCGCTCGCCAGTTTCATCATTGCGATGGGTATGCTGGTGGACAATGCCATCGTCATCATGGATGGCATCTTGGTGGATCTCAAGAAAGGCAAGCCCCGTCTGGAAGCCCTCACGTCCATTGGTCAGAAGACCGCCATGCCGCTCTTGGGTGCCACGCTCATTGCCATTTTGGCGTTCCTGCCCATCTTCATGAGTCCCGACACGGCAGGTGTCTATGTACGCGACCTCTTCATCGTCATCGCGGTCAGCCTCTTGCTCAGTTGGGTGCTGGCATTGGTGCAGGTGCCGGTGATGGCAGAATGGATGTTCAAGAATCACAAGGTTGCCACCTCCGACAGCGAGGGCGGCGATTTATATACGGGCAAGTCATACGTGATACTGGAGCAGGTGCTCAATTTCGGTCTGAAACACCGCTTTGTCGTGGTGGGGCTCACCGTTGCCCTGCTGGCAGTTTGCGGATTCTCCTATCGCTTTGTCAATCAGGCTTTCTTCCCCGACATGGAGTATGACCAACTCTATATGGAGTATAAGTTGCCTGAGGGCTACAACTCCACACAGACAGAGCAGGACCTGAAGGAAATTAGGTAACGGCTGATGAAGC
>CALAVF010000262.1 GCA_937892315.1 uncultured Prevotellaceae bacterium
GGGCTGGTGACGAGATTCTCGGTGTGTCCGATTGAGAACCAGCAGTATGCGAAGTATGTGCCGTGGAAGAAGTTCTCGAAGCAGGACGAGGCACAGGTGCGGAACATCTTGGCTCGGTTGGAGGTGAAGAACTACAAGGTGCCCTTGGCGTTCGACAGGTCGGAACTCTTGGACGTGAAGCCAGAGGAGTTTGATGCCGTTGTGCCTTGGCAGTATGAGTTTCAGCCGTTGGAGATGGTGGACATGGCGTATCTGTACAATCCGCTGCTCGGCTGGCTGGAACGGGAGCGAGTGCGGGCGGCACAGGAGGTGAACCCTGCCCGCGACGTGTTCAGAAGGCGTGTGGCGGTGAAGGGCTTCAGGTTGGGGCTGATGTGCCATGCGTTGTACACGAAAATCACGAAGAAGGAGCAAGCCGTGATTGAGCAGTTTGTGCTGTGGTTTTGCGACGTGGATTTGCGAAATTCGCTCTATCAGTTCGGCAAGCGGTACAACGACCTTCAGAACGAGGTGAGCAAGGAGCGTCCGGGCATCCGTCACGAGGAGATTTTCAACTCGATGCCGAAGGAGTTCAGCCGCAACGACCTGCGGGTGAAACTGCAACGGGCAGGATGCCGCAACCCTGTCAAGCAGGTGATTTTCCTGTGGAAGAAAAACGGCCTTGTGCGTAAGATAGATAATGATAACTACCAAAAAACCTGTTGACACTATGCTGAACATCTATATTTTGAGAACGAGCGGCAACAAGGACGGCACGTGGGGCAAACTGTGGACGGACGGCCATCCGACTTTTCGCTGCAAGACGAAGGAGGCACCCCTGCAACGCTATACGGGCAAGCACCGCCAGCAATGTGCCCTGCCTGACGGGGAGTATAACGCCCGTGTGGTGGCAACGCCCTTGCGGGACAGGGTGATGAACACGGTGACGGTTGACAAGACGGGCTTTTTCGGCGGGGCGGCACTGGTGAGCGGCACCACGCTGGCGAACGCTCGGGCGGGGAGCGTGCTGCTGGAACCCGAGGGCACGGACTTGCAGTTGGCGATGAGCGAATACCTCATGACGCTGGTGGCGAACGGTAGCCTTTCGGGCACGAAGGTGAAACGTGGCGAGGTGGTGCTGCACTTCATGACTGACAAGGATTTTGACTATCAGGACTGGGGTGCGGACGACACGAAGCAGAGGCAGAACTTCGACTTTCTGGACGAACTGGACGACATCGACTACTTGGGCATCGTGCCTCGGAAGTGAGAAATCCTTTCCTCTTTTATTTGTTCCATCACTTTTTCATTTTGACGGGGCGAGCCTTGCTGTGATGGCAGGGCTTGCTCTTTTTCGGCAAAGCGGTTTTTTGTCTCTTGTCTCTTTGGTTTTTTTCATCCAGTTCTGTCCGCCGTCCACCTTTTAGGCTCTTTTTGTGCCAAATGAACATTTTTTTGTTCTTTCTTGTTGTTTTGTAGGGAAAAAGCCCTATCTTTGCAAATGAAGAGTGGGTAAATGAAGAATGAAGAGTGAAGAATGAAGAATCAATAAATGAAGAATGAAGAGTGAAGAGTGAAGAATGAAGAATCAACTCAAAAACCTAAAAACTCAAGACCATGAAAAAGTTGTTTTTTGTAAGTGTGAGTTTGCTCTTGGCGACATTGCCAGTGAGGGCACAGAAAGTGTGGGAATATCGGGTGACGCAGCACGAGCAGCAGGGCATTGACGGCTTCGGCGCGAGCGACGCGTGGAGCATGTGGCGTATCGGAGAGTGGGAGGACTCCTTGCAGACGAAAGTTGCCGACTGGCTCTTCTCGCTGGATACGAAGGGCGACGGCTCGCCGAGGGGCATCGGACTGAGCATCTGGCGGTTCAACGCAGGTGCGGGCAGTGCTACGCAGGGCGACTCGGCTCAAATCAACCAGGACACCCGAACGGAATTTTTTGAGAAGCAGACGGGGCAGCGGCGTTTTCTTCGGCTGGCGAAGGAAAGGGGCGTACCCACATTTCTGGCGTTCTACAACTCGCCGCCTGTGCATCTGACGGCGAACGGACTTGCCACGAACACGGGGCGTGGGGGCACGCTGAATCTGCGGCAGGATGCCTATGGCGACTGGGCTGCCTATATTGCTGATATGCTGCAACAGGCGGAACGGGAGGACGGCATTCATTTCGACTATGTGTGTCCCGTGAACGAACCCGACGGGCACTGGAACTGGCTGGGTCCTAAGCAAGAGGGCAGCCCTGCCACCAATCGTGAGGTGGCTCATATTGCCCGTGAGATGGACAGGGAGTTCGGGCAGCGTGGCATCACGACGAAGATTCTCCTCAACGAGTCGAGCGATTTCCGCTGTATGTTTGCCACCCATGAGACGGATTGGCAGCGGGGCAACGAGATTCAGTGCTTCTGGAATCCCGACTCGGCGGATACGTATGTGGGCGACCTGTCTCGGGTTGCCAAGGTGATGGCAGGACATTCGTACTGGACGAACACGCCTGTTCTCCGTCCGGGCGACCCTCGCTATGAGACGGAGGGGCTGTATGGCTACAGGAAGGTGCTGGCAGAGGCATTCAAAAAGGTGGATGCGGAGTTTTGGATGACGGAACTCTGCATCATGGGCAACGACGAGGAAATCCACGGTGGAGGCGGCTTCGACTTCTCGATGGAGGAGGCTCTGTATGTGGCGCGTGTGATGCACTACGACCTGACGGTGGCGAATGCCCGTTCGTGGCAGTGGTGGAGAGCGGCAGGCGGCAACTATAAGGACGGACTCATCCGCATGTATCAGAAGGGTGAACGCATGGGAGGACGACGAGGACAGGGTCGTGCGGCGGTGCAGGAGAACATGGCGAGGGACTCGAAACTGATGTGGACGCTGGGCAATTTCTCCCGCTTCGTGCGTCCGGGTGCCGTGCGGCTCGACGTGGAGGGCGAGATGCAGGTGGATGGGGTGATGCTCTCTGCCTATCGCAACGCGGACGGCTCGCTGGCGGTTGTGGCTATCAACTATGCGGCGACTGACAAGGCGGTGAACCTGAACGTGAAGGGACGGAAGACGGCGGTGGCATACCGCACCTCCGACGTGGAAGGCGAGAACCTGAAGAACGTGGGCAAGGTGAATCTGAAGAAGGCTGTGCTGCCGGCACGTTCGGTCACTACTTTCGTGATGTAAAATGGCAAATGCTTTTATATGGCATTCGTCGGCAAGTGTCTGAACGCATCTGTCACCCGAGGGCGGCAACGGATTGGACAAGGACCATGAAAAAGACTTGCCGAAGTGTATTTTTGAAAGTTTTTTGACGAAAATGATGGTAGTTTTGAAAGAAAGTGGTATCTTTGCAACCGATTTTGTAAGATATGGCAACATTTGATAACACATCTCTACTTAACCTTCTGGGACTTCGACTTACTGAGTCGGAGGTGAGAAAGGTGTGCATGTGTTATCAGGCATAACGAAAAATAAAGAATGATAAACCTTTCTCACGGCAGTGGGGAAGGTTTTACTTTTTTATGAATAGACCCTCTCCCCAGCCCTCCCCCATTATGGGGAGGGAGACCATGGGGATGTTGGGAAAGAGAGATAGATAAATAACAAATGTAATAACAATAAAAAAATGCCTTCGTTGAACCAAGCCGGATGGCACTCCCTCCCCATTATGGGGGGAGGGTTGGGGAGAGGGTCTTTAGATTATGGCAGACAGATTGTTTATTTTCGACACGACGCTCCGCGACGGCGAGCAGGTGCCCGGATGTCAACTCAACACGGTTGAGAAGATTCAGGTGGCAAAGCAGTTGGAGGCACTGGGCGTGGATGTCATCGAGGCTGGTTTCCCCATCTCCAGCCCTGGCGATTTCAACAGCGTGGTTGAAATCTCGAAGGCGGTCACATGGCCGACCATCTGTGCGTTGACTCGTGCGGTGCAGAAGGACATTGACGTGGCAGCCGATGCGTTGCAGTATGCGAAGCGGAAGCGTATCCACACGGGTATCGGTACGAGCCCTTCACACATCAAGTACAAATTCAACTCCACTCCAGAGGAAATCATCGAGAGGGCTGTGGCAGCGGTGAAGTATGCCAAGAAGTATGTGGAGGACGTGGAGTTCTACGCCGAGGATGCCGGTCGCACGGACAACGAGTATTTGGCTCGTGTGATTGATGCCGTGACGAAGGCAGGTGCGACGGTTTGCAACATCCCCGACACGACGGGCTTCCGTGTGCCGAACGAATACCACGAGAAAATCAAGTACCTCTATGAGCACGTAGATGCTTTTGCCGCTGGCAAGTCCATCCTCTCAACCCACTGCCACAACGACCTCGGCATGGCGACGGCGAACACGGTGGCTGGCGTGCTGGCAGGTGCCCGTCAGGTGGAAGTGACCATCAACGGCATCGGCGAACGTGCAGGCAACACGTCGCTGGAAGAGGTGGCGATGATTTTCAAGACTCATCCCGACCTTGGCATCGAGACGAACATCAACACGACAAAGATTTATCCGACGAGCCGCATGGTGTCGTCGCTGATGAATATGCCTGTGCAGCCCAACAAGGCGATTGTGGGCAAGAACGCTTTTGCACACTCCAGCGGCATCCATCAGGACGGTGTGCTGAAGAACGCATCGACCTACGAAATCATGGATCCGAAGGAAGTGGGCATCGACGACAACGCCATCGTGCTGACGGCTCGTTCGGGTCGTGCCGCTCTGAAGCACCGTCTGCACGTGAACGGCGTGGAGGTGGATGGCGACAAACTTGACAAACTCTATGAGGAGTTCCTCAAACTGGCAGATAAGAAGAAGGAGGTGACGGATGATGACATCCTCGTGTTGGCAGGTGCCGACCGTTCGGAGACGCACAATGTGAAACTCGACTACCTGCAAGTGACTACGGGCATGGGCGTGAAGAGCGTGGCTTCCATCGGTCTTGCCATCGCCAACGAGCACTTCGAGGCTGCCGCATCGGGCAATGGTCCTGTGGATGCCGCCATCAAGGCACTCAAGCAGATTATCAAGCGTCAGATGACCCTCAAGGAGTTCACCATCCAAGCCATCTCCAAGGGTTCCGACGACATGGGAAAGGTACACATGCAGGTGGAGTACAACAACCACCTCTACTATGGCTTCGGCGCCAACACCGACATCGTCACCGCCTCCGTTGAGGCTTACATCGATTGTATCAATAAATTTAGGGATTAGAAGAACAGACCCTCTCCCCAGCCCTCCCCCATAATGGGGAGGGAGGCCATGCGGCGAGGTTCTGCGACGGGAATCGAAATGGCAGGTGATTATAAAACTCCAAGTTTTTTCCGAACTGCAAGTCCCGATAGGTATGAGTTGCTAAAAGGATTTGCAAAGGAAAATCGCGAACATCCAACGGAAGCAGAAGCCTGTTTGTGGCAGTTGTTGAAAGGAGGGGCTTTAGGAGTTAAATTTAGACGACAATATGTCGTTTATGACTATATCGCAGACTTCATCTGTCTGGAGAAGAATTTGATTATAGAAGTTGATGGTGGCTATCACTCTGAAGAAACCCAAATGGAGGAAGACAGAATAAGAACCGTTTTGATTGAAAAGATGGGATTTTCTATTCTGCGTTTCACTAACGAAGAAGTTCTTCATGCCCCTGAGTTGGTAATAAAAAGAATCAAAGAACATTTATTATTATGAAAGAAAATGAAACCATAAACAAGCCGGATGGCTCCCTCCCCATTATGGGGGAGGGTCGGGGAGAGGGTCTGACCCTCTTTGACAAGATATGGGATGCACATATAGTGCAAACGATTGAAGACGGTCCTACACAACTTTACATTGACCGGTTATATTGCCATGAGGTAACAAGTCCACAGGCATTTGATACGCTTCGTGATAAGGGAATTAAACCTTTTCGTTTGGAGCGTATTGTGGCAATGCCCGACCATAACACCCCGTCCGACCAGCAGGAGGTCATCAACGACCCTGTGGGAAGGAAGCAGGTGGAGACCTTGGCGAAGAACTGTGCCGAGTTCGGCATCAAGCACTTCGCCATGGGTACGAAGGACAACGGTATCATCCATGTGGTGGGTCCCGAGAAGGCACTTTCGTTGCCAGGCATGACCATCGTTTGTGGCGACTCGCACACTTCCACGCATGGAGCCGTGGGTGCCATTGCGATGGGAATCGGCACGAGCGAGGTGGCACAGGTGTTGGCTTCGCAGTGCATCCTGCAGAGCAAGCCCAAGACCATGAGAATCAACATCGAAGGAACGCTGCCAGAGGGTACGACCGCTAAGGACGTGGCACTCTACATCATGGCTCAGATGACCACCAGCGGTGCCACTGGATATGCTGTGGAATACGCAGGTTCGGCTGTCCGCAACATGAGCATGGAAGGTCGTCTGACCCTCTCCAACCTCTCCATCGAGATGGGCTCACGTGCAGGTCTGATTGCTCCCGACGAGACCACCTTCGCCTATCTGAAAGGGCGTGAATATGCCCCCAAGGGTGCCGACTGGGACAAGGCGGTGGAGGAGTGGAAGCAACTCCATTCCGACCCCGATGCCGTGTTCGACAAGGAAGTGACCTACCGTGCTGAAGACATCGCTCCACGCATCACTTACGGCACCAACCCGGGTGCTGGCATCGCCATCGACGAGAGCATCCCGACGCTCGACGAGATTCCAGAGGCAGACCGTAGCCAGTTCCTCAGCATGCTCGAATACATGCAGTTCCAGCCTGGTCAGAAACTCGAAGGAGTGCCTGTCGATTACTGCTTCCTTGGTGCATGCACCAATGGCCGCATCGAAGACTTCCGTGCCTTCGCCTCTGTGGTGAAAGGCAAGAAGAAGGCAGACAGCGTGGTGGCTTGGCTCGTGCCCGGCTCATGGCTCGTCCGTCAGCAGATCATTGACGAGGGTATTGACAAGATTCTGGAAGAAGCAGGCTTCGGACTCCGTCTCCCCTCTTGCTCCTCTTGTCTTGCCATGAACCCCGACAAGGTGCCCGCTGGCAAACTCTCCATCTCCACCAGCAACCGCAATTTCGTCGGTCGTCAAGGTCCCGGTGCCCGCACCATCCTTGCCTCGCCGCTCGTTGTGGCAGCATCAGCCATCACAGGAGTAGTCACTGACCCAAGAAAAGTTTAATACGGTTATGCGGTTGTACGGTTTTTAGGTTATACGGTCTTTTCCCATGTAACCCAACCGCACAACCGTAAAACCTCAAAAACCGTACAACCGAAAGATGAAAGAAAAATTCGACATCATCCAGTCAACCTGCATTCCCATCCAGATTGACA
>CALAVF010000263.1 GCA_937892315.1 uncultured Prevotellaceae bacterium
CGGAAGGCCTCTTTTCTTTTTTCCCAGCCTTCAACTTGCGTTACCTCGATGCGTAACGATTAGTGGGACTTCCGATGTTTCAGCGTAATCATTTGTCCCTTGCTAACGGGTATCTGATATTCGTACACACCATCGTGGGCTGGCAGTTCGGTGAGTCCTTTGGCCGTGAGGGGTGTCCGACTGCGGAGGGTGAGGGTGCCAGTGGCAGCGGCGGTGATGGTAGCGGTAGAAAGGTGACCCTCTGCCCAAGTGATGCTGACGGTGTAGCCGCCTCGTGCCCGCAAACCACTCACGCTGCCCTCCGTCCATGCATCGGGCAGGGCAGGAAGAAGATGAAGGGCATGGTCATGGCTCTGCAGGAGCATCTCGGCGATTCCGGCTGTGACACCGAAGTTGCCGTCTATCTGGAAAGGAGGATGGGCATCGAAAAGATTGGGGAAGGTGCGGCCATCAGGATATTCGCGTTCACGACCTTCGTTGGGAAGGAGCCTCAACATGTTGCTGATGATGCGGAAAGCGTGGTTGCCGTCGAGCATACGTGCCCAGAAGTTGGTCTTCCAGCCGAGGCTCCACCCTGTCGCCTGGTCGCCTCGCTGCTGAAGGGTCACCCCTGCGGCTCGCCAAAGGGAAGGCGTGGTGTAGGGAGAGATTTGACTGGAAGGATAAAGTCCATAGAGATGGGAGATGTGGCGATGCTCGTCACGAGGGTCGTCAAGGTCTTCTCGCCACTCCTGCAACTGCCCGTACTGTCCCACCTGCATGGGTGGAATCTTGGCGGTGGCAGCAGCGAGGGTCTGCTGATAGGCGGCATCGGTGTCGAGCACACGGGCTGCCTCAAGCGTTTGTGTGAGCACGTCACGCACAATCTGGTTGTCCATGGTGCATCCTGCGGTGACGGGAGAGTGCTTGCCCCGTCCGCCATGTTCGGGCGAGACACTGGGCACGACAAGCAGTTCGCCGTCATGCTCCACCATGTAGTCGAGGTAGAATTGGGCGGCACTCTTCATGATGGGATAGTAACGACGAAGGAAGTCACGGTCGAGCGTGAACAGGTAGTGCTCCCACAGATGGGTGGTGAGCCATCCGCCGCCGTTGGGGAACATGCCCCAGAAGGCACCATCGACGGGACCTGCA
>CALAVF010000264.1 GCA_937892315.1 uncultured Prevotellaceae bacterium
CCCCGCCCCCAACAACTTCTCGTTCAACTCGCCGCAGGGTGCCTGCCCCCATTGCAAGGGACTCGGCGTGGTGCCTGCTGTGGACATCGAAAGCGTGGATTATCAGGGCATGGCAGAATACGTCCAGAGCCTCAGCATGGAGGAGCAGCGGGAATGGACGCGGAAGTGGGAAGAGTCGGTGGACAAACTGGTTGTCTGCCCCGAATGCGGGGGGAAGCGTCTGAACAAGGAAGCACTGCATTTCCGCATCGACGGGAAGAACATTAGCGAGGTGTCGGACATGGAACTGTCGGATTTGTACGAATGGGTGACGACCGTAGAGCCGAAGTTGGAGAACAAGCAGCAGGCGATTGCCCACGAGATTATCAAGGAAATCGGTTCTCGCCTGAAATTCCTGCTGGATGTGGGGCTGCACTATCTGAGCCTCTCCCGAAACTCGGGAAGCCTGAGCGGCGGCGAGAGCCAACGCATCCGACTGGCGACACAGATTGGTGCCAAACTGGTGAACGTGCTTTACATTCTTGACGAGCCCAGCATCGGGCTTCATCAGCGTGACAACGTGCAACTCATCAACTCGCTGAAAGAGTTGCGTGACGAGGGCAACACGGTCATTGTGGTGGAGCATGACAAGGACATGATGCTCAGTGCCGACTACGTGGTGGACATGGGTCCTCGTGCGGGTCGATTGGGTGGCGAAGTGGTGTTTCAAGGCACACCGAAAGCCATGCTGAAACAGGACACGCTGACCTCTCGTTTCTTGAACGGGGCAGAGAAGATTGAGGTGCCGACGGAACGGAGACGGGGCAATGGGAAGAGCCTCCAGATAACGGGTGCGAAGGGCAACAACCTGAAGAATGTGAGCGTGGAGATTCCATTGGGGATGCTGGTGTGTGTGACAGGCGTGAGCGGCAGCGGAAAATCGTCCCTCATCAACGAGACCTTGCAGCCCTTCCTCAGCCAGCACTTCTACCGATCGCTGACGGAGCCACTGGCTGTCGATGCCATCACGGGCATAGAGCATATCGACAAGATTGTGAGCGTTGACCAGTCACCCATCGGTCGCACCCCTCGCAGCAACCCTGCCACCTACACGGATGTGTTTACCGACATTCGCAAGTTGTTTGTCGAGATGCCCGAGTCGAAGATGCGTGCCTACAAGCCAGGGCGTTTCTCCTTCAATGTGGCAGGCGGACGTTGCGAAGTGTGTGGCGGCAACGGCTACAAGACCATTCAGATGAACTTCCTGCCCGATGTGCTCGTGCCCTGCGAGGTGTGTCATGGCAAACGCTACAACCGCGAGACGCTGGAGGTGCGTTTCAAGGGCAAGAGCATCTCCGACGTGCTGAACATGACCATCAACCAAGCCGTGGAGTTTTTCGAGCATCAGCCCAAGATTCTCCAGAAAATCAAGGTGCTGCAAGACGTGGGATTGGGTTACATCAAACTCGGTCAGCCCTCCTCTACGCTCTCTGGCGGCGAGAGCCAGCGTGTGAAACTCGCCACAGAACTGGCGAAGAAAGACACGGGAAAGACGCTCTACATTCTCGACGAACCCACCACAGGACTGCACTTTGAGGACATCCGCACGCTGATGGTGGTGCTGAACCGTCTGGTGGACAAAGGGAACACGGTCATTGTGATTGAGCACAATCTCGACGTGATCAAACTTGCCGACCATATCATCGACATGGGTCCCGAAGGCGGACAGCAAGGCGGCACGGTGGTCGTGACCGGCACCCCCGAAGAGGTGGCTCTGAGTGGCAAGGGCATCACGTCCTCGTTTCTCAAGCAGGAACTGGGATTGTAAGCCGCCGCTTTTTTCCTGCACCTGCCATCGCAATTACCTTACCCCCGACATCGTAATTACGCCCATGAGTGTGCCCCGACTCTGTCCGACCTCTCGTCGTTTTTTTCACGCTGCAAAGATACAACCTCCGCATTGCGGTCTACGAATCTTTTCACAAAAAAATCACACCTCCCCTCATTTTTCTCACGACAGGCTTCAAGTGTGGTCAAAATGGTCATGGTCATTTTGGTCAAAATCGTTTTTCAAACGTGTCAAAACCGCACTATAAATATAAATTTAAATTTATATTTATAGTGAGCAAATGACCCATCCCAAAATTGATTTTGACCATTTTGACCTTGACCACTTTGACCACATTTTCCCACCCCATTTTTTTTGTTTCCAACCCCTTGTTTTTTCCCTTGAAATACTTGCAATTCTCGTTTTTTTTTCGTAACTTTGCACTCATAACAAGAACCCATGATTTACCCCACCACATACGAACAAAAAGTAGGCTTCGACCAGATACGCCAACGCCTCACGGAGTTGTGTCTATGCCCCTTAGGACAGGAACTGGTGCAGAAAATGGCGTTTTCGACCGCATTCGACGACATCCGTCAACAAGTGAAACAGACGATGGAGTTCATCTGCATCCTACAAGAAGATGATTTCCCCGACCAGAACTTCTTTGATGTGCGGCTGTCGCTGAAACGCATCCGCATCCAGAACGCCTGTCTGGAAGTAGAAGAACTATTCAACTTGCAGCGGTCGCTGTCTGCCATCGACAACATCGTCACGTTCCTCCATCGGTATGCCGACGAAGGGAATACCATCCCCGTCTATCCGCATCTCTACGCCCTGACAGCCGACATCAAGACCTATCCGCAGATGGTGCGTCGCATCGACCAGATTCTGGATAAGTTCGGCAATGTAAAGGACACCGCATCCCCCACGCTTCTTGCCATCCGCCGGGAAATGGCATCCACGGCTGGCAGCGTGTCGCGTGCCTTGCAGAACATCCTGAAGTCGGCAAAAGGCGAAGGTCTGATTGACAAAGACATCTCCCCCACCCTTCGCGACGGCCGTCTGGTCATTCCTGTGGCTCCAGCCATGAAGCGAAAAATCAGAGGCATCGTACATGACGAATCGGACACGGGAAGAACGGTCTTTATCGAGCCGGCAGAAGTGGTGGAAGCCAACAACAAGATTCGGGAACTGGAGAGCGAGGAGAGGAAGGAAATCCACCGTATCTTGATGGAGTTCACACAGTTGGTACGTCCCGAAGTGGAGGACATGCTGGTCGGGTATGACTTCTTGGCACAGATAGACTTCATCCGTTCGAAAGCCAAGTTTGCCATCACCACCAACAGCACGGAGCCTCGCATGGAGAACCGCCAATTGATTGACTGGGCACTCGCCATCCACCCCCTGCTTGCCCTGAGGCTAAAGGCTGATGGCCGCAAAGTCGTCCCCCTCGACATCAAACTGAACCAGAAGCAACGCCTCTTGCTCATCTCGGGCCCTAATGCTGGCGGCAAGTCCGTCTGTCTGAAAACCACGGGACTGCTGCAATACATGTTCCAATGCGGAATGCCTGTGCCTGTCGCACCGAGCAGCATCTTTGGCATCTTCCGCAGCATCTTCATCGACATCGGCGACGAGCAGAGCCTGGAGAACGACCTATCGACCTACTCCTCCCATCTGCTCAACATGAAGAACATGATGAAGCATTGCGACGGGGCGAGCCTCATCCTCATCGACGAGTTTGGAGGGGGCACAGAGCCGCAGATTGGCGGTGCCATTGCCGAGGCGATGCTGAAGATATACAACAAGAGACACGCTTTTGGCGTCATCACCACCCACTATCAGAACCTCAAGCACTTCGCCCAAGAGACGGAAGGCATCGTGAACGGTGCCATGCTCTACGACCGCCAACAGATACAGCCGCTCTTCCAACTCTCCATCGGCAACCCCGGCAGTTCGTTCGCCATCGAGATTGCCCGCAAGACGGGCATCCCCGACGAGGTCATCAAGGATGCCAGCGAGATTGTGGGTAAAGATTACATCAACTCCGACAAGTACCTGCAAGACATCGTGCGTGACAAACGCTACTGGGAACAGAAGCGGCAGAACATCCATCAGCACGAGAAGCAGATGGAGCAAACCATCCAACGCTACGAAGAGGACATCCAGCGTGTGCATGACGAACGCAAAGCCATCATCTCCCGTGCCAAGGAAGAGGCGGAGCAGTTGCTAAAGGAGTCGAACGCCAAGATTGAACAAACCATCAAGGACATCAAGGAGGCACAGGCGGAGAAGGAACGCACTCGCATGATTCGCCAAGACCTTGCCGACTTCAAGCAGGAAATCCAAGAGATTGACCCCAACATCGCTGACGAGAAAATCAGAAGACAGATGGAAAAGTTGGTGGCAAGACGGAAGCGGAAAGAGGAGAAGAAGAAAGCCCCCCAACCCACAAAAGGGGAGGCTATTCAGAGCGGAGCCTCAACAACAGACACGGCGAATGCCCTCCCCCTTTGGGAGCCAGGGGCGTATGTCCGCCTGAAAGGTCAAGACACCATCGGGCAAATCAAGAAAATCAATGGTGACGAGGCATTGGTGGTGTTCGGACAAATCACCACGAACGTGAAACTGAAACGCCTGATTCCATCAGAACCTCCCAAGAAAGACCGAAACGTCGCCTCCACGTTTGTCAGCGTGCAGACACGCGACGACATCCGCCAGACGACCCTCAACTTCAAGGAGCAACTGGACGTGCGTGGAATGCGTGGCGAAGAAGCCATCCAAGCCGTCACCTACTTCATCGACGATGCCTGCGTGGCACGTGCCTCACGAGTGAAAATCCTGCATGGAACAGGTACGGGAGCCCTCAAAACCATGATTCGCCGATATCTCTCCACCCTGCCGCCCGTTGCCGACTTCTATGAAGAAGACATCCGTTTTGGCGGTGCTGGCATCACCATCGTAGAACTCATCTGATTATGAAAAAGACCATCATACTTTCACTCGCGGCAATGACACTCGCCACCAGTCAGGCAAGTGCTCAGACGGAAGACAGCATCGCCCCTGCCGCCATCGTTTACCCCTATCTGCAACCCCTGTCTGCTCACGAAGAGGTCAATGCAGACATCATGTCCATGCACTTCGACAAGGCAAGCACAGCACTCAAGAAACTCATCGCTACCGCCAAACGGAAAAAGGAATCGACAGCCGACCTCGACCGACTGGTGGCACGCTGTCAGAAAGGGGAGAGCGGACTTAGAGGAGTGGATAAACTGCTCATAGTTGACAGTTTGGTTATCAGCAAGAAAGAGTTCCTGAAAGCCTATCCAATTTCGCCAGAACTGGGGACGTTGACAGCATCGGAGAAAGGTGGCATCGTGCAGTATCAAACCCAGATGGGCGGCATGGTGTTGCGTCCCGAAAGTGTGAGCACAGAAAGCGGCGAAACGCTCCAAATCAAACGCCACTACCTCGAAAACGGACAACTGACAGAGGACGAACAGATGGAAGGCCTCGGCATTGACGGCGACATCAATTACCCCTTCCTCATGCCCGACGGTCAGACCTTCTACTTTGCTGCCCGCAGCACCGAAGGCTATGGAAACTACGACCTCTACGTCACCCGTTTCGACAGCGACTCGCAGCGGTTCTACCATGCCGAAAACATGGGCTTCCCCTACAACTCCTACGCCAACGACTACATGCTCATCATCGACGAAGATGCCCACCTCGGATGGTTCGCCAGCGACCGCTACCAGCCAGCCGACAAAGTGTGCATCTACACCTTCATCCCCAATCCATCTCGCCAGACCATCGACTACGAAACCACAGACCTCGAAGCAGTGCGTGTGAATGCCTCGCTGCACCCACTCGCCAACATATCGCTCAGCGACGAGCAGCGGCAAGCCATCGCCAGTGCCAAGAAACGCATGAAGCAACTCGCCACATCAGCCGTATCGACCCGAATGCCCGACTTTGAATTTGTCCTCAATGACACAAAAACCTGCTACCGCCTCGACGACTTCACCTCAGCAGAAGCCCAAAAACTATGCAGCGAATGGCTCCAGAAGTCGAAAAACCTCACCTCCCTCAACGAGCAGTTGCAGCAACTCCGCGACGCATCCCCCTCTGCCACCCAGCAAGTGCTCAACCTCGAAACCCGAATCTTGGAGTTGCAAACCGAGGTACACACGCTGGCAAAGCAAGTACGTGCCACAGAACTATCAAAACTATAAAACAACACCAACTATGAAAAAGATTTTCCCTCCATCCGAACTGCCCATCAATGAAGACGGCTCTGCGTTCCACCTCCATCTGCGTCCCGAACAACTGGCTGACCGTGTGATTCTGGTCGGCGACCCTGACAGAGTGGCGACCGTTGCGTCTCACTTCTCTGAGCAAGAATGCGAAGTGAGCAGCCGCGAGTTCCACAGCATTACAGGAACTTATCAAGGCAAACGTATCACCGTGCTCTCTACGGGCATCGGCTGCGACAATATTGACATCGTGATGACAGAACTGGACGCCCTTGCCAACATCGACTTCGACACTCGGACAGAAAAAGATGAGCACCGTGCCCTCACCATCGTGCGTATCGGCACCTGTGGCGGTTTGCAGCCTTTCACACCTACAGGCACTTTTGTTGCCTCCGTCAAGAGCATCGGCTTCGATGGCTTGCTCAACTATTACGACGGGCGGAATGATGTCTGCGACCTGCCAATGGAGGAAGCATTCAAGCAGCACATGGATTGGTCACCCTTGAAAGGTGCCCCCTACGTGGCACAGGCAAGCCCTGAACTGATTGACCAGATTGCAGGAGGCGACATGGTGCGAGGCATCACCATTGCTTGCGGCGGTTTCTATGGTCCACAAGGTCGTCAAATCCGCCTGAAGATTCAAGACCCACAACAGAATGAGAAAGTCGAGGCTTTTGAATATGAAGGGCTGAAAATCTGCAACTTCGAGATGGAAAGTTCCGCCCTGGCAGGTCTCTCTTCTCTCCTTGGTCACCGAGCCATGACTTGCTGCATGGTCATCGCCAATCGTTACACCACCGAGATGAACACCGACTATAAGAAATCCATCGACTCTCTCATCCAACTCGTCCTCAACCGCATCTAACCCACCTCTAATTTTTCCTAAAGACATCCAAGGTTTCGTACGCAGCGATGCACGCAGCCACCCCAAAAACAACACAACTATGACATCCTTCGAAAGCGACTATAACAACGGAGCACACCCTGAGATTCTCCGACATTTCTTAGAAACCAACGACCAGCAAAGTGCATCCTACGGCTATGACCAATGGAGCGAATCTGCCCGCATCAAGATACGGGAAGCCATCCAGTGCCCCGATGCCAACATCTTCTTTCTTGCGGGAGGTACACAAGCCAACGCTACCGTCATCGATGCCATGACCGCCTCCTACGAGGGCGTTCTTGCCGTGAACACCGCTCACATCAACATACACGAATCGGGAGCCGTAGAAGCCTTTGGACATAAGGTCATCACCCTACCCTCTCATGACGGAAAGATGGATGCCACCGAACTACACGACTACCTGAAAGCCTACCATGCCGACCCCACATGGGAACACATCGTCTATCCCGGCATGGTGTACATCACGTTCCCCACCGAACTTGGCACCGTTTACAAAGCCGCCGAAATCGAACAGATTCATGCCATTTGCCAAGAGTACAAGATTCCGCTCTTCATTGATGGTGCCCGCCTTGGCTACGGGCTGATGTCTGCCGAATGCGACTTCAACCTGCCTTGGTTGGCTCATCATTGCGACGCTTTCTACATAGGGGGCACTAAAGTCGGAGCCCTCTGTGGTGAAGCCGTCGTTTTTCCTCGCGGCAATGTCCCTCGTCAGTTCTTCACCATCATCAAACGCCACGGTGCCCTGTTGGCAAAGAGCCGTGTGGCAGGCGTTCAGTTTGATGCCCTTTTCACAGAAGGACTCTACTTACGCATCGCTCAAAACGCCATTGACAAAGCCATGCAACTTCGTCAACTCTTCACGGATGCAGGTCTCACCCTCCGCGACTCCTCTACCAACCAGCAGTTTGTTGAACTTGCAAACACCCAGATGAAACAACTGGCATCCCAAGTCCTCTTTGAGACATGGGAGCCCATCGACAACGACCACACCCTCTGCCGCTTCGTCACCAGTTGGGCTACCACCGACAGTGACATGGAAGAACTTGCCAACGCCCTCAAAATACTAAAGAAATGAACGATACCATCTGTGCCATCGCCACAGCCACAGGAGGTGCCATCGGCATCATCCGAATATCAGGAGAGGACACCTTCAGCATCCTCGGCAAAGTGTTTTCAAAGCCGATTGAGGATGCCTGTCCTTACACACTTCATCATGGCATCATCTCCGACCATGAGGGGAAGACCATTGACGAAGTTCTTGTATCCATTTTCCGCTCCCCACACTCCTACACAGGTGAAGACTCTGCTGAAATCTCCTTTCACGGCTCTCCTTACATCGCTCAGCAAATCCTCTCATGTCTCACACAACAAGGTTGTCGCCAAGCCAACCCTGGCGAATTCACCCAGCGTGCCTTCCTCAACGGTAAACTAGATCTCTCCCAAGCAGAA
>CALAVF010000265.1 GCA_937892315.1 uncultured Prevotellaceae bacterium
TTTCCCTACACGACGCTCTTCCGATCTTTTACGAAAGGGCTCAGGAACTCTACAAATATGATGAGAACATTAAGCATAAAATCTCAAGTGTAAATAGAAGAATTCAGAATCTTAATAACCTCTAATAATCGAAAATATGTTACTTAATATAACCCCATCGGGCAATGAACTTCAAACGAAGATGTTGCTCAATCACTCAAGTGAGATAAGAACCATTTTTGTAATTCTATTGCTCTTGATCCCTGCCGCTATTTTTATCGGAGATTATTATGGTAAAGGGGCTGGAGATGATGCCAATCAAAGTTATCTAAAAAATGTGGCGATGATTATGGTTGATGCTACCTCTGGAGTTTCACAAGGAACGGCTTTTTTAATCTCAAAAGATGATGGCTCTGCTTCTGGCTATCTCCTTACAGCCCGTCATGTTATTGAGTCAACTACTTCCAAACAAGTAGTGCTGACATTTCCGAAAATCGAAGATAAGAATGGAAATCAATTGACAACAACTGCGTCTATTGAGTGGACTACAGATGTTCCATTTAATGGAAACGATTTGCAAACATTAAGATCTGATGTGGCGTTATTAAGACTGGATGACGTTTCTGTATTGCCACAAGATGTTGTTGGCTTTTTCATGGGTTCGGGAGTGGCAATACAAGACCCTATTGCTATTTATGGATTCCCTGGAGGAAATGAATATGCCAATTCAGGACAAATCGCAAGTGAGAAATACCAAGGGGAGGAGGATTTGATGCTATTAAGCTTAGAACTAGACCATGGATTAAGTGGCGCTCCTGTATATAGTGAAGATAAAGGAGAAGTGCTTGGAATTGCTGTAGCAGGACAAAATGGCACTAATATAATTAATATCGCTTTGAAGATGAGTCGAATTAGGGATTTGTTAGATAAGGCGGGAAAAAGGAATATTTTTTAATAAAGAAAAGGGGCGCGTATGTTACATGTGCACGCCCCTATCCGTATAATGGACATATGTTGTACATAAGAAAATAATGAAACAGGAACCACTATGAAAAGTCACTATATAGTTTGAAGATAATATCGACATTAATCTATATAAAGGATACTATGATGCCTTTATGGATTATGTGGAACAACTGAAATAAGTTGTCTATTATAAAAATGTGGAAATACAATAAAAAGTGAGAATTATGAAAAGGAACAATCTACTAACCATCATGTTGAGTTTCTGCCTCTCAACCACCCTCTTTGCACAGAAGGCAGAGGAGTACCAAAACAGTTATAACGTCAAGAGGGCACTGGAAATCTTGCAGAATGATGGTGACCAGAATGAGGCGATGACATTCTTGCAGACGGAGGTGGAAGAACATCCGAAGAACGGGTATGCCTATTATATGATGGGGTATATGTATCTGGATCATGATATGGTGGGCGATGCCGTTCAGCCGATAAACAGGGCAATTGAACTCTTGCGGAAAGACAAGCCCTGGTTGAGTTATGCCTATCGGCAAAGGGCGAAAATCAATGTGCGGCTGGGGAATGAGAAGGCGGCTCTTGATGACTTGAACATGGCGGTGAAAACCAATCCGAAAGATGAAGATTTGTATAGTGACAGGGCTTATTTTTATTATCAGCGTGACATGTATGCTGAGTCGGATACTGACTATGAGAAAATTTGTAGTCTTCAACCAGGCAACACGCTGGGGTATATGGGAAAGGGACGTAATGCTCTTGAACAGGAGAGGTATAAGGAGGCGATTGAATTCTTTTCTTATTGCATCAATCTCGACCCGTCGTTCTCTCAGGCATACGCTTTCAGGGCAGAGGCGAACATACGGCAAGGGAATGTGGATGGTGGCATTGATGACATTATTAAAGCATTGGATTGTGATGCGGGTAATGAAAAGGCCTACTATTGGATGTTGACGATTGGCGAACCAGAAGTTAACACACTGATTGCAAAGTTAAATGTGCAGCAAGCAAAACAATCGAATAAAGGAGTCTGGTCTTTTTATTTAGGTGTGGTGTATGAGGGGCAATGTAAGTATAACAAAGCAATAGATGCTTATAAGGCATCTAAGAAAGTAGAAGAAAATGTGGCAATATATGGACAGATTGCGAGTTGCTACAGTGAGTTGGGATATTATGAGCAGGCTTTGGAAAATATAAATATGGCTATAGGCTTGGATTATTCTGACGATGAGGACTATGTTGGGCAGAAGGCAGATTTGTTGTATGATATGGGACGAGAAAAAGAAGCGATAGAAGCGTATGGCGATTATATCAAGATTGCCCCAGAATCATGGGTGGGTTATTACAGGAGAGGATTCATGAAAGATAATTTAGGCGACACAGACGGGGCGATTGAAGATTATTCTACAGCCATTGTCTTGAAGCCAGATTATGCTTATGCCTATTTAGGACGTGGGGATATGTATCTGTTGAAAGGGAATAAGGAGGCGGCGATGAAGGACTATCAGATGGTGGTGGAGTTGGATACGGTCGTGGGCGAGAATAATTGTGCCCAATTTGCTTATTGGGGCTTAGGGAAAGTGGAAGAGGCAAAGTCGTTGGAATATGCGATATTGGCGAAGTCTGCCAGCATGGGCAATTATTATGATGCCGCATGTCTGTTTGCCCGAATGGGTGAGAAGGAAACGGCTTTGAATTTTTTGAAGGAGTCTTTGGCAGGTGGTTTCCGTAGATTTTCTCATATCAGGAATGATGACGATTTGGATATGATTCGTGACATGGAAGGATATAAGGCTCTGATGAAAGAGTATGAAGCCATCTATCAGGAGGAACAGAAGAAAAGGAGAGAGGAAGGTGGGTTGGCAGAGCCAAAGCAGGAGTTTACCTGTGAAATACCTTTTACGGTAGAGAGTGGCAATTGTTATGTGAATTGCAAGATTAACGAATTGCCGATGCGTTTTGTCTTCGATACGGGTGCGTCAGATGTTTCCTTGTCGATGGTGGAAGCATCATTCATGATGAAGAATGGTTATTTGTCAGAGAGGGATGTTATGGGAAATGTGAAGTTTTCGGATGCCGTAGGGAATGTGAGTGAGGGGACGGTCATCAATCTTCGCAAGGTGCAGTTTGGCGATGTGGAACTTGACAATGTGCGTGCCAGTGTGGTGAGGAACCAAAAGGCACCGTTGCTGTTGGGACAAACGGTCCTGTCACGTGTCGGAAAGATTGAGATTGATAACCAAAGAAAGGTGTTGAAGGTGAAGTATATGAAGTAATGGGAAACTTATGACAAAGCGGAGAATAGAGTGTGGGTTCACGCATTGCGTGACCTTCTATGGATTCCTCAAATTCCTGATGCCGAGCAGTATTTACAGGCAACGTTCAATAGTATGCTCAGAAGTCACCAATTGTTCTTCCGCCAGATGGAACAACTGAGGCGTGAAGAGTTTGAGAAGAATACCTAAGGATGCGAGTGGTAGTGGCATTGAGACTGAAACAGAAAAAAGGCTGATGCCCGAAATATGGGATGTCAGCCTTTTTTATCGTTTTGCTGAAGAAATCGTTGAACAATGTGGAAACCTGCCAATATGGGCTATTGCCACAGCGGTTCTTCTCGCCAGCCTTTGGGGAATCCCATTGCTGCAGGGTCAACAACAGGGTATTTTGAGAACATGGTCTTGATGTCCTTTGTGAATGTACTTTGGGGATTGATGGAGCGATGCCAATAGGCAATACAGCAAAGATGGGGATAGAGTTTGTCCAATGCAACCTGCCTATTAGTTATCCACTTATTGGGAAGTCGTTTGGGCAGATTGGGTTTAACCACAATGTTAGTGTTCCAAAGGCGGGCATGGTGAGCACAGATGTTGCGAAGGACTGTTATACAGCGAAGCCAATTGCGCATATATTCAAACTTCGGAATCATGAAACTACGGCTAACGGTCTTCTTTGCCGCATTGTCATTCATGTTGCTGTACAATTTGGAAAGGTTACCCATAGATGCAACTTCCATAGTTTTCCATACAGGAGGCATCGATGGACTGTCGTACTTTCTAAAATGTTCCAATATATACTCGTCCTCAGAGCGGTCAAGTTCTTCTTGTAAACAATGGAGGTTGTTGGTAAACATGGCGTTACTTTCTGCCAATATTGGGTTCATAAACCAGAATGCATCATGACGTTCTGTAAAAAGGCGTATCATTCTTGCACGAACAGCAACCTCAATGTGCTGGATGACCGAGAAAACAAGAAGCCTCAGTTCTTCATCAAAGTGATAGAGGCTAACAATCTGGGAAAACTGAGACCCAGACTTGAATGTATGCAGTTGCTTGTCTGCCTCCAACAATCGCCAATAACCAGCCAGGCGGAAGTAACTCACTGTGTCAAGGATTTCTCTGGCTTCCGTTTCATTACCAATCAGAAGTCCGCGCTGTTTCAAAATTTCAATCTGTTGCTGGAGGGTCAGCAATTGCTTGGTATATTCCATGAACATATAGATAAAAAAATGGCCCGCCCTGGTACGCTACATTCCTTGCGGACGAGAAGCGGTGGCGGGATCTATTGGCTACAAAGGTATGAGTTTTATTTGAAACAACCAAGAGATTCTGTGAGAAAAGTGCCGATAAGTTGCCAAATGGGCATGAATTTGGCGACATTTGGCAACTTATCGGTACTTTTTCGGGGTTAACCGCCATGACTTATTGATTTGAAAGAGGTTGTGACGGGGTGTCCACAGTAGGGGCTGACATCTGATGAATCGGATGCCAGCCCCCTGCTGTGGATGTTTATGAGATGTTTGTTGATTTTATCGAATGCTGTCGCGACTCGGCAGTCAAAACAAGTTTTTACTGCACTCGCTGCTTCATCACTTGATTTCGATGTTCAGGCTCTCTTTTGCCTTCTCTTCCTCTGTTTTCTTGGGGATGTTGATGGTCAGCACGCCATGCTCCATGCCGGCAGAGATTTTCGACTTCTCAACGTTCTCTGGCAAGGTGAAACGCTGCTCGAATTTGCTGTAACTGAACTCGCGACGCAGATAGGTCTTCTTGTCGCCGCCTTCCTTGTTTTCAGTCTTCTTCTCCATGCTGATGACGATGTCGCCGTCGCTGGTGAGTTGGATGTTGAAGTCGTCCTTGGTCATGCCTGGAGCGGCAACTTCCACTTTGTACTCCTTGTCATCTTCTGATACGTTGACGGCTGGGGTTGTTCCGTGATACTTCACGGTTGGCATCCAGTTGTCGTTGAAGAAATCGTTGAACAATGCGGGAATCCATCCCTGGTTGCGTGTTGAATAAATTGTAGGCATCATAGTTTTGTCCTCCTTATTAAGTTTTTAAGTTTTTATGTTTTTGAGTTCTTAAGTTTTGAGCGGCTCTGGAATGTTGGCTCTTGCGAGCCTTGGTTTCTTGAACCGTTCTGCTTAGGATAAAAGCAAGAATGATGCCTAAGTGTCACTTTGTCAAGGCTTTTAAACTCTGTTAAACATTGAAGGGGGCGAATTAAACTCCGTTAACCTTTGGCTCGACGTAGTCAAACTTCGTGACCAGAAAAGACTGAAATTTTGTCGGTTTGAGGCGTAAAACTCTGCCTTTTTGTCTGATTTAAGAAAAATTCATACAGAAACAGAGGGGTCTTCACCAAGAAAGCCGTACCTTTGCAACCCAATGGAAGCAAGGAAATTCTTTTTTATCGGGCTGTTGATCTTTGTCACGACAGCGGCAGCACAAAATCGGCGAACAGGCGATAGGCATGTGGAGGACACGACCGACGTGTTCTACAGGCACTTGCAACTGAACGAGGTGATGGTAACGGGTGTGACGGGCGAAACGAAACTGAAGCACTCGACTGCCCCCATTTCGGTGGTGAACAGCAAGGAGTTGAGGCAAACGACCTCGACCAACATCATCGATGCCGTGGCAAAGCAGCCGGGCATGGCACAAATCACGACGGGGGGCGGCATCTCGAAGCCCATCATCCGAGGGTTGGGGTATAACCGCATCATTGTGATGAACGAGGGTGTGCGTCAGGAGGGGCAGCAATGGGGCGATGAGCACGGCATTGAGATAGACGGGCAGAACGTGGGTTCGGTGGAGATTTTGAAGGGACCTGCCAGCCTGATGTACGGCTCCGATGCGCTGGCAGGTGTACTCATCCTTCATAGCGTGCCCACGCCGATTGAAGGGGAGGTGAAAGCCCACGTCGGCACTGAATATCAGACCAATAACGGGCTGTTTGCCTATACGCTGAATGCGGTAGGCAATCAGAAAGGCTTCGTGTGGGATGCCCGTTTTTCCGACAAGATGGCTCATGCCTACAAGAACAAATACGATGGTTATGTGCCTGGTTCTCAATTCAAGGAGAGGGGCGGAAGGCTGATGCTGGGTCTCAACAAGCGTTGGGGCTATTCACATCTGACGTGGACGGCTTATCACCTGACCCCCAGCATTGTGGAGGGGGAGCGAGACGCCGAGACGGGAGAACTGGAGCGGAGCGAGGAGCACGGCATCAAGACTTACCACAAGACGCTCCCTTTCCAGCAGGTGAAGCACTACAAAGCCGTGTGGGACAATTCGCTCACGCTCTCGAAGGGATGGCTGAAGGCGACGGTGGGTTATCAGCAGAACCGTCGGCAGGAGTTTGAGGAGCGTGCGGATGAGTATGAGTTGTTTTTCAAACTCCACACGTTGACCTACGATGTGCGTTATCTCACACAGGAGTTCGGCGGATGGAAGGTGGCTGCAGGGATGAACGGAATGTATCAGGCCTCGCGAAACCTGGGCGAAGAGTCGCTCATCCCCGAATACCGTCTTTTCGACATTGGGGGCTACGGCACAGTGAGCAAGACTCTCGACCGCTGGACGCTGAACGGCGGACTTCGCTATGACCATCGGCACCTCGACTTCCACCACCGCAATTTCGGTGGCGTGACAGGGAGCATGGGGGCGGTGTGGAATGCGACCGATCACCTGAATCTGCGTGTGAACGTGGCTCGCGGGGTCCGTGCTCCGAACATGAGCGAGTTGGGCAGCAACGGTGTGCATGAGGGAACGGTGCGGTACGAATTGGGCAATGCCCATCTGGATGCTGAATACAGTTGGCAGGCAGACTTGGGGCTCGATTTCACCTCTCGTTATGTCTCGGCACAGGTGGCATTGTTTGCCAACCGCATTGAGAACTATGTCTTTGCGAAACGCATCGACCAAGTGATGGAAGAGGGTTATCGCACCTACGAATACACGCAGGGTGATGCACGGCTGTTGGGCTTTGAGGCGGGCGTGGATTTCCACCCCATTCACAGCCTCCATTTCGGCAACACGTTCTCGATGGTGGATGCACGGCAGTTGAATCAGCCCATAGAGACACGCTATCTGCCTTTCACGCCTGCTCCGCGTTGGACATCGGAACTGAAGTACGAGTTGACCCACGACGGACGGACGCTGAACAACACTTACGTGGCACTCGGCATGGAATGCTACCTGCGGCAGAACCACTACTACCGTGCCGACAACACCGAGACGGCGACACCCAGTTACACGCTGCTGAACCTCTCGGCAGGCTCCGACCTCATCGTCGGAGGGAAGAAGGTGGCAGAACTTTATGTGACGGCAGAAAACCTTTTCAACCGCGCCTACCAGAGCCATTTGAGCCGACTGAAATATACCGACATCAACGTGGCAACAGGACGGATGGGTGTGTACAACATGGGACGGAACGTCGTCTTCAAGGTGCTTGTTCCTCTGAGTTTCTGAAATGTGTCAAATAGCATATCCCCAGCACCTGAAAATCGACCACGTCGTGGTCGGTGAATCGATGACGACGTGATCGGTCAATCGAC